>CACMZN010000026.1 GCA_902618175.1 uncultured Verrucomicrobiota bacterium | reverse complement strand
CTGTGCTTGGCGGAATCTGGGCTGACCAATCGTGGGGAAGGTTTTGGGGATGGGACGCCAAGGAAAATGGTGCTCTGTTGATTGTAATTTGGAATGCACTCATCCTTCATGCCCGATGGGCCGGTATTGCAAAGATACGTGGAATCTCGTCATTGGCGATTTTCGGAAACATTGTTACCGCATGGTCATGGTTTGGAACGAATATGCTCGGAGTTGGTCTTCATACATATGGCTTCATGGACAAAGCCTTTTATCCACTGATGATATTCATTAACAGTCAGTTGTTTTGCATCGTCCTTGCTTATCTGCCCTCCTTTTTCAATCTTGTTTCGTTTATCAGAAAGAAAAATTCTTTGGCATGATCGTCATACCTCAGACTTGTTCAATTTCTCAAATTTTTTTTAAGTAACTCCAAGACCTCTTCAGCCGGCCTACCGAATGTGCACGGGAATGGAATGGTTTCCCCCTCTTGTACTGTCTCCTGTACCAATTTTTCTTTGAGAAGAACAACGATCAGCTTACGATTAGCATATTCTCGTGTTTCAAAATCCTTGATCTCATGATGGGCAAATCCTTTCCTTCTCCACCATGTTCTAAGGAAGTATCCATCATCATCTATTCTCAAGCAAGACCAAGAACACAACAGATCGAGAAAGTTGAGAACAGCAAAAGTGACGAATGTCAACATGCCAAACCAACTGGCAAATTCTCCAAAATAGGAAACAAAAGCAAAATAAAAACCTAATACCAGAATGAACAAGCTGAAGAGAGATTGTCTCCACCAGATTGGCTTGATCAAGACCTTGGTATTCTGAATTTCTCGGCTCAGTTGGTCTTTTTTCATCTGATTAAGTGCCGAATCCAAGTAATCTTGGAATTCTAAGCCGGTCGCAAAGTAGGAAATAAAATGGTATCACGGATGTTCGCAGCGTTTGTCAAAAAGATAACCAAACGGTCAATCCCCATACCCATGCCTCCTGCCGGGGGCATTCCATGCTCAAGCGCAGTAAGAAAATCTTCGTCCAGTTCCTGCGTTTCCTCTCCTACTTGTCTCAAGAACGCTTGACGCTGAACCAACGGATCATTCTGTTCCGAATAAGCAGGAGCAATCTCTTGACCATTGATGCAGAGTTCAAAAACATCAATCGTAGTCGGGTCCGATTGGGTAATTTTGGCAAGTGGACAAAGTTCTGATGGAATGTGAGTAACAAAAGTAGGTTGAATCAAAGTAGGTTCTATTACCTTTTCAAACACGTCGTTGGTAATTTCAAAGTCCTCCAGCGATGGATCGACTTCAATTTTCAAATCCTTTGTTTTAGCGAGCTTTTCAGACTTGGGTAGTAGAAACCAATCATCCATTCCAACTGCTTCAACGATCAAATTCTTATACTTCACCATTCTCCATTCTCCAGACAAATCTATGACTTCCCCTGTTCCCCCCCGTTCCACCTGCAGGGTACCCAAAGCCCTCTCAGCCACATGTTTAATGAGAGATTGCGTCAATTCCATCATTCCACGATAATCAGAATATGCCTGATAGGCTTCGAGCATTGTGAATTCTGGATTATGTCTTCTGGAAAGTCCTTCGTTACGAAAAACGCGGCCAACTTCAAAGACTCTGTCCAACCCACCTACGAGCAACCTTTTCAGATGAAGCTCCAAAGCAATCCGTAACGAAAAATCACAATCCAGAGCATTGAAGTGAGTTCGGAAAGGTCTTGCAGATGCTCCTCCGGAGACGGTTTGAAGCATCGGAGTTTCAACTTCAAGAAAGTCACGGCTCCAGAAAAATTCTCGAATCTCTCGAATGATCTGACTGCGTGCTTTAAAGCGGACTCTAGATTCATCATTTACAATCAAATCCAAATAACGCTGTCGATAAATTTGTTCATTGTCTGTCAAACCATGCCATTTCTCCGGCAATGGACGCAAAGCCTTCGACAAAAGCTCATACTCAGCAACTCTGATTGTAACCTCACCCGTTTTCGTACGAAAGAGATTTCCACGCACACCAATCAAGTCTCCCAAGTCAAGTTTCTTGAAAGAAGCATACTGATCCTCCCCGATTCCATCTTTCCGGACGTATGCCTGAACTTTTCCTGCCCGATCGAGCAATTTAAGAAAAGATGCTTTGCCCATCAAACGGAAAGCCACGATTCTACCTGCGACTGAAACCTCCGGGCCAATTTCTTCTTCTTCCCCCAACATAGCAATTACCTGACTGGAAACGTGAGTTTGTTCCCAATTAGCTTGGAAGGGATCGGAGCCTGATTCCTTGATTTGATCCAGTTTCGCATGCCGAACAGCCACTTGATCACTCCCGTCGAGTGGAATTGTGAAATTAGAAGAATTTGGAGAAGTTGAACTCATGAAATGAAAAATGAAGAAAAGTTGAGGTTATGTTTAGGTCATATTAATGACTCTTCAACTTATATAATGATAAAAAATTAATTGCGTTCAATTTTGGCGAGTGCAACTCGAAAACCTAGATTACGTAACCGATAGTCCTTCTCCCAAATAAGATTCAAAAGGCATTGGAATGTCGTTGAATTCATTCATTAAACAAAAATCTTTCATTCATTGTCGTCATCACCCGAATATCCTCTTCTTTGAAGCATATAAATGGGATAAGACCCAAAATCCTTTGCCAGTTCCAAATTGCCTGCATATTCAAAGTCATATGCGTCATATCCAAATGAAATGAGAGCAGCAACGGTTTCCGAAACAAATACGGATCCTGGCAACACAATGGGTTCAATGCGGGCTGCTTGGTTAACGTGGCGACCAAAAAAATTTCTTTTCCTTAATATCGGATCATATTCCTCATGGACGGGACCCGCATGCATGGAAACACGCACTTCCATTGATCCTCCCGAAAGCAATTCCGACCATTCCCCCTTATTGAAATAATCCCTGATCTCCAGAGCAAGGTTCAAAGCATCTTCGAGCTCATCAAAGACCGCAAAAAAACTATCGCCCCAAGTATTGACGAAAGCGGGATCTCGTTTGAGTTTCGCAAGCATAGCGGCTATGCCACCGTGAAAAGCGTTCACAAACTCTGAGGTTTTTTCTTCTACGACTTGACTGTATGCCTGCACGTCTGCGAAAAGCATCGTTTTTACGGATCGGACAGGATTAATTTCATCGCCAAGCCTTTCAGAAAAAGCCGACCGGACTTTACTTGAATGAATTATATTTTGATCAATCCCTCCAATTCCGGAAAGAATTTCACTCGGATTTATCACTTCCGGTTCGTTAAACTCGCCTCGCCAAGCTTGAACAAGTTCTCCAGTTCCACCCATTGATCCCGGATTTCCATCCCAAATCACCATTAGATTAGGATCTTCATCCAAACCTCTGCCTCGCATGGCTGCAAAGCCCAACATTACTTGGTTACAGAAAGAGAAAAGAGAATCATCTCCGTAATATCCTTCATTTGTAACATAATGGACGGAAGTGGCATGATCCAGAACATGCTCAAAACGAGCTATCCAATTACCTCCCGCTCTCCTAACGCTTGTCTCAATGAATTCATCCTTGGAAAAGGGCAGAAAGACATGAGTTTCCCCACCACGCTCTGCCAAGGTCTCCAAAAAAAGAATATCCGTACCACATGCGGCGGAACTGTATCCGCAAGTTGCTCCCAAACTATTCAAAACCTCATCAATTTTTTTCTTGGCAACCATTTCGGCTTCTGGGGGGAAACGACGGACTTCCCCCGGATTGTCGATAACATGACCGGAACAGGCTACAATTCCCATTAGAGGAAACGCACCTTCAACTTTATCTCGAATTGCCATATCTTCACTGAGTGAAGCAATTTGAAGAGCTTGCTTCCTAGTGCTTGCAACGCATGAAGGAAGTGCATCTTTCCTACCAACGGCAACTTGGTAAGCTTCTACAGCCGCATCCACTTGACCAAGAAGTAAGGAAGCTTCACCTTCCGTTGCCTGAATCCAATAAGAAGTTTTTCCCTTGGAGCGTAATTTTCTACAAATTTCTCGGGCTGCCCTTGCATATTCATGAGATTTTTTGAAGTCCTGAAAAACATAATGCATGAAAGCAATGTTGATGCACGGGTAATATTGCTTTTCCAAATCCTCCAACTTGTCACTCTTCTTTTGGACTTGGACATTGTATGCATCTTCATATCGAGCTATTGCCAGATCGGCGTAGCGAAATTTACTTTCTTCCGTAGTCGAATATTCGCAAAGATCTTTATAACAACTCGCCAAGAGGCTCTCGGATTCAACGTCTCTGCCTCCTGAGGCAACTAATTCTTCAAGGATTTTTGTAGCAAGTTTAGGTGAGCCTGCCTTGCACAGAGCATGAGCTGCTCGCTGACTGAGAAATTTGTCGTTCTTGTGCATCCGTAGTCCTGCCCGGGCAACGTCATGGGCCAAGAGGAATTCACCTACCTCAATCATTCGATCGCAAAGTTTGAGGAAGTTTTTTTGTGAAGCTCTTTCTCGATCAAACAACCGCCACTCTCTGCGAAGACTCAAAGTACTGCGTTTGCTAAGTTGGGACATGAGCAGTGTATATTAGGTCTAGCACCTAGACCTTACGAGAAAAATGAATTACCGAAAAGAAGAAGATTACATTTTTTCGTAACGAGTGCGCAACATTTGCGAGAAGGCCGCAACTTTACGAGCTTGCCGCTTTTTATCTGAAGGCTTCTCGAAGTAGCGCTTCGCACGAACGTCGCGGATCACACCTTCCCTGTCCAGACGTTTCTTCAAGCGTCTTATGGCACGATCCATGGGCTCACCCTTACGAAGTTTAATTTCAATAGTCATTTTTGATTATGAGTAACAAGTTAGCACACAGGGTCAAGAAATAAGAAGCAGGACCATATTAATCAATTCGACAATTTTTGTTAACCAAATTTTTTTTCCAAGACGAAATTTGGTTTCAAAAACTTGACTCTGGCACCCCGAACAGAACCTCTTGTTCTAAATGACTGAAAGGTTTTAAAGGACATTCGCATCTTAAAGCGGGAATCCGTTTCTGCCAACAATCCATCCTTATCTTCTTTTCTCGCAAACGCTATCCTAACCAGAGTGTTGCCTAACCCTTTGTCAGCGAGATCAAACATTTCTTCAACGCAGGACTCTGCATCCTTATGATCCGGATCGATCAACCATGTAACTTCCTCAACATATTTGACGAGAGCTTCATCCACGGAAAGGACCACATTTGCAGCAATTCGGTTCTCACCATCTCGCTGGGACGCCACGCCCTCGATCACCACCATGGCACCTTCTTCCAACTTTTGCCCATATTGACCATAGGCTTCCGAAAAAATCGGAAGAGAAAAGTCCTTCTCTTTTGCCATCAGGGTGAACCGAGCCCAAGGTTTTGCGTCTTTCTTCGTGTATCTTCTTTCCAAATCAGCAACCACTCCGCACAATCGAAAAGACCTCTTACCTTTCAACCCTTCCAAATCTTTCCCACGAATGCTATCAAGCAGGGGACCAAGTCCAGCGATCGTATCAACGGGATGACCTGACAAAAAGAAACCCAGAAGTTCTTTCTCCAGCTTCAGTTTTTCCAGCTCATCCATCTCAGGAACCTGGAGGGAAATCTTGCCAGATGAAAAATCATTGCCGGCTACTGCTTTGTTCTCGTCACCTTTCATGAGATCGAACAGGTTAGTTTGACCAGCCTCTCGGTCCTTTCTCCTAAGTTGAGCCTCTCCCATGGTACGATCCAAATCCCCCAACAAAGCGGCCCGATTTCCTTCCAATGCATCAAAACCACCGGATTTGATCAAGCACTCCAGAACTCTTTTGTTTACCGCTTTTCCTTCCACACGCTCCACAAAGTCGGTAAAGCTTAGAAAGGATCCAAAATTAGAGCGTTCATCGACCATCACCTTTCCGGCAACATCGCCCACCCCCTTTATGGCAGACATACCGAAGCGAATGGATGAAGCTTGACCATCCTCATTGCATATGGGAGTGAAATTCTCGCCCGATTCATTGACGTCAGGTCCCAGAACCGAAATTCCCATCTCGGAGCATTCACCGATGTAATGAGCCAATTTATCTGAATTACCCAACTCACAAGACAAAATCCCGGCCATGAAATCGACCGGGTGGTTGGCTTTAAGGTAAGCCGTTTGGAAACTTATGATTCCGTAGGCGGCCGAATGCGATTTATTGAATCCATAGCCTGCGAATTTTTCCAAAATGTTGAAAATGTCATTTGCTTTCTTTTCGTCAATGTCATTGGCTTTTTTTGCTCCTCTGACAAAAACCTTCCTTTGCTTAGCCATCTCCTCAGGCTTTTTCTTACCCATGGCTCGTCGCAAAATATCAGCACCTCCCAGGGTATAGCCTGCAACTAATCTTGCCGATTCCATTACTTGTTCCTGATAAACCATGACTCCATAAGTTTCCGCACAAACTTTTTCCAAAAGAGGATGAGGAAATTTTATGGAGGAGGGATCTTCCTTACCCTTGATGTAATCGGGTATCCAATCCATAGGGCCAGGACGATAAAGTGCGATCAAGGCAATGATTTCGTCTATGTTGGAAATCGTCATCTGTCTGCACAATCTCCTCATACCTTCAGATTCGAGCTGAAAAACTCCAATAGTACGAGCTTCGTTGAGAAGCTTAAAGGTTGGATCGTCCACAAAAGAAATTTCGGACACCCTAAAGTCTTTCATATTGGTTTTTTTTCTAATGTGCTTTTCGGCTTCCGCAATGATTGTAAGTGTCTTCAATCCCAAAAAGTCCATTTTTAGTAGACCCAAATCCTCAACCGGATCCTTCGGATACTGAGTGGTTAAAATTCCATCTTGGGTAGTGAGCGGAATCAATTCCTTGAGAGGTCGATCGGCGATGATCACACCAGCCGCATGTGTACCAACGTTTCGAACCATACCTTCGATTACTCTTCCTGTTTCAACGATCTGCCTGGCAATTGGATTTTTTTCAAATTCCAATTTTAATTCCGAGCTTTTTTCAAGTGCTTCATCCAAAGAAATATTCAGGTCGTCCGGCACCATTTTAGCCAGTTTGTCGGCTTCCGCATAGGGCAAGTCCCTCACTCTGGCAATGTCCCTAATTACCATTTTGGCACCAAAAGTCCCAAAAGTAATGATGTTTGCAACACACTCTCTACCATACTTCTGCCGAACGTATTCAATCACCTCTCCCCTCCGACGCATGCAGAAATCAATATCGAAATCCGGCGGAGATACCCTTTCGGGATTAAGAAATCTTTCAAAAAGCAATCCAAAACGCAAAGGATCCACATTGGTAATTCCGATCAAATAGGCAACAAGGCATCCCGCTCCTGAACCACGTCCGGGGCCAATGGGTATGCCTTGGTTTTTTGCCCATTTCATAAAATCGGAGACAATCAGGAAATAATCGTTGAATCCGGAATCGGAAATGACTTTAAGTTCATAATCCATCCGCTCGCTCAAGGTTCGAATTTTTTCTTCGGTCAGATCATTTCGTGAATCAGATGGTAAATATTCAACTCCATAGCACTCCTTCATGCCCAAGATGCACTGGTTCTTAAGGTAAGTCAGGTTGTCTTTTTCAACGGAGTTTATTTCCGGTGGCAAAGTGAAGACAGGATAATTGTTTTCGCCAAAAGGAAGCTTAACGTCACACATTTCGGCGACGGCAAAGGTGTTGATGATGGATTCGGGGACTTCTCTAAAAAGATGTTCCATCTCAACACGCGACTTCAGATAGAATTCACGCGCTTCATAACGCATGCGCTGAGGATCATCCAATTTGGAACCGGTTTGTATGCAAAGCAAAGCATCATGTGGTGCCCAATCATCTCCTTTCACATAGTGAACATCGTTGGAGGCAACGATTTTGAGATCAAATTTCTTGGCAAGTTTGATTAATTCGGGAACTAGGAATGCTTGTTCACGTATTCCATGATTATGAAGCTCAACGAAATAATTCTCCTTACCAAAAATATCAATCATTTGCCCCATGGCCTTTTCTGCTTCGCCATCTTTACCTCTTAAAATCAACTGGGGAATCCAACCTTGCATACATCCAGTGAAAGCAATCAATCCTTCAGAGTGTTTTGCCAAAGTATCAAGATCTGTCCTTGGGCGATAATAAAAACCATCCACATGTGCATCTGAAACAATCTTGGAAAGATTTTTGTATCCCAAATAGTTCTTGGCAAGCATCCCGATATGATAAGACTTGTGATTTTCCCGACCTGGTTTTTCATCATTCTTGTGATCGGTCACCATATAACCCTCACACCCAATGATCGGTTTGATCCCTCGCTTTTCAGCGTTTTTTATGAAGGATATCGTTCCGAAAAGATTTCCATGATCGGTCAATGCCATGGCAGACATTCCCAGTTCCACAGCTCTTTCCATCAATCGATCCATTCGACAACAGCCATCCAGGAGACTAAAATCCGAATGGACGTGTAGGTGTACGAAGTCCTTGTCTGCGACAGTCATCCTAAAAAATAAGCATTATTCAAAAATGAAAAATGACAGCTTTGACATGGTATCCTTTCCCACATTACAGATATTTAACTTAGCACGATTCTCGAAAAGGAGAATTTTCAGAATGCAAACGCATGCATTTGCGACATAAAAAAAAGGCCCAAATCATAATCGGAACGAAAACAAAGCTGAGTATGGCCGATGCATTTTGAAACAGGACAAAATCATAACTGCCATGGAAAAAAGTCGCATAGAACAAACCAAGCAGCAAGGTATTGATGCGACTGGATTCCTCCGCAAATTTAGCAATTCCAACATAATAACCCATAAGCACTCCTAAAGCAGCATGCATAGGCACTGCAGTGACCATTCTTAAAAGAGCTACCCCGATACCTCCGTCCAAAACGTAATCGAGGTTTTCCAATGCGGCAAAGCCCAATCCAATCATAACCGAATAAACTATTCCGTCAAACGGCTCGTTGAAACTCGATTTAGGGAAAGCAAAAAAGACAAGAACCAAGAACTTCCAAAATTCCTCACCAAAACCTACCACAAAAAAAGCCATGAAAAAAGATACCGCCAACCCATTTTCGCCCCTCATCTCAAACCCTAGCACTTCAGCTCCAAATAGGTTGGAATATCCAGCAGGGAATGTAATCATGGCCCCTAGGAAAAAACACTTTACCAAGATTCCAACCGGTTCTTTTTCATGCTTGTCTCTCCAGTAAACATACAAAGCCAATGCCAAGCATGGAGCAAAAGCCATCCACAAATATAATAAAAAGGTCATTATCTGGTAACTCGCATGTTCCGAACACCTACTGGTAAGAGCTAAGTGCCCGATTAAAATATTTGCGACATAGTAATCTCCAGGCGATGATGAAGAATGCCGTTAAGGGGATGCCAAAGATCATTCCCAAAATTCCTCCAAGGGCTGTGCCCCAAAAGAAAATTGAAACAATAACCACAACCGGATGGAGTCCCGTTTGTTGTCCCATAATCTTAGGTGTGAGATAATAACTTTCAATAAGTTGTACGACTGCAAAGGAAATTCCACACCCCAACAAAATTTTCCAATCACCTGTCTCCGCTATGCCCATTGGTTGTAGATATGCGACAAGTAGGGTGGTGAAGATGCCAACGATTGAGCCAAGATAAGGAACCACGTTGAGAAGGCCAAAAAGCAAACCCAGAGCTATTCCAAACTTCAGACCACTTGCACTGAATCCCAATGCATAACCAATACCCATGAAAATTCCGATCACCAATTGACCGCGAAAGAAGGCAACCATGATTCCTACAAATTCTTTTATTAGAAAAACCAAGTCTTCCCTTACCGAATCAGAAAGAAAGCCAAGTTCATTGTCCAGATCATGCAAAAGGTTTCGGTTCGAACTTAGAAAATAAAAAAGGTAGATGGGAATCACGGCAAAATACGTAATTTGGGCAAAAATTACCAATAAGCCCGACCAAGCACCCTTCAAGACTTTAGCTGACTTTTCCGCCAACTCACCACTTTGCTTCTCCATGGTTTCCATAGCTTGGTTTCTCATCTCGATATCTTTGCGAACCAGATAAGAGTTGCGCTCATTTTCATCTTCCAAGGAAAAGAATTCTTCTTTTTCCATTGAATTAAGGGAACGAAAAATCTCCCGTTGATCAAAATCCAGCTTTTCGTAGTAGGATTTTTGTTTGAGAGAGAGATTTGGATCCGGTGAAAAATTATCGGAACCAATCAGATTCTTCCAATATTCTTTAAACGCCTGAACTTGCTCTGAAATCCCCTCCCAGGTCTCGGGTGGAAGAGACTCTTTTCCCTTTTCCTCGAGTCTCTCCGGCCAATCAGCCGCGGATCCGATAAATTCTCTGCTTTGTTTAATAATCTTTGCACCTAAGAACCAAGTGGATGAGCCAACAGCGGAAACCACCAGTAAATAGAGTAAAAGAATGGATGTGAATCGACCTAGTTTGAGATTGATTTCAAAGAAAGTCACAATTGGTCTCAAAAGAATCCCAAGCATACCCGAAACGGCGAGTGACCAAATTACTCCTGAAAAAAGATCAAAGGCTCGATTCAGAATTACGATGACTATTGCAAAGAGGCACGCAAGTACGAGCGATCCCCCGAAACAAGCGACGAAAGCTAGAAATCTGCGTTGTCGATTACTTAGAATTGAAGACTGTGTGGGATTGTCTTTCATTTGGCTCTTACTTTTGTTTGCTTGCCATTCGTTTTGGCGAAAAGATATTAATTTCATGTCGGGCGCTGATCTCAGAGTCAAAACCAAACTCAGGACTGGCAACGCCTTATCAAAATATGTTAAGATTAAATCCATGGATCATAGTTGCCATTCTGATCGGTTTACATGACCAATCTTGGGCAAAAGAAACCAAACTCACTGTTAACGACGCAGTAGATGCAGTATTCCCGTCCATTGTTCGGATTGAGGTCGTCTCAGAAATCGGATCGGGTGGGCGAATGAAGAAATCTAGGGCAACGGGCAGTGGGGTGATCATATCGAAAGAGGGTGTTGTCATCACCAATCACCATGTAGCAGGAAAAGCCACACGCATAACTTGCCGATTGTCAGATGGAGAGGAGGTGATGGCCGACTTGCTGGGTGCGGATCCAATGACCGATCTTGCCGTCCTTCTCCTTCGTTTGGAAGATCGAAGGAAAGGAGCTCCCGAACTTGCCTATGCTGATTTTGCCAATTCCGATGAAGTTGAGGTGGGTGACCTCTGCTTCGCAATGGGGAGTCCTGCCGGACTTTCTCAGTCTGTTACCAGAGGAATAATTTCAAACGTAGCCATGATTTCACCTCGTTCAGGGTCTTTCCGTCTGGACGGTGAGAGTGTAGGCGAATTGGTTCGCTGGCTTGGACATGACGCAGTCATTTTCCCAGGCAACAGTGGCGGACCTCTTGTAAATGAAAAAGGTGAAATCATCGGCATAAATGAAGTGGGCATCGGAAGCTTGGGGGGTGCGATTCCTGCCAACTTGGCCAAATCCATCTCCAGTGAGTTGATTCGAAGTGGTTATGTCTCAAGATCTTGGACTGGATTGGAATGCCAACCGGTCCTCGATTCCAACCAATCCGGAATTCTCGTTGCCGGTGTGATCGAGGATTCACCCGCCGACAAGGCTGGTTTCGTCCCAGGAGATCTCATTCAAACTTTCTCTGGTAAAAAGGTAAGTGCTTTGATACCTGAAGAACTTCCTCTCTTTAATCAGCTCGCTTATGGAATGAAGATTGGCCGCAGGGTTGTATCCACCGGCTTGAGAAATGGAAAGAAAATGACTTGGAAATTCAAAACCGAAAGAAGAGAACCCGCCTATGCCAAGGAAAGTGAACTTAAAAGTTGGGGCATCACCGCAAGAAATTTCACCTTGATGTCTTCTCTTGAAGCTCGAAGAAAAAACCCGACAGGGGCCCAAGTTCATTCCGTTAATCGAGGTGGTCCGTCCGCCAGTGCCAAACCCAGCTTACTTCCAGGCGACGTTATTGAAAAAATAGGTGAAGAGAGGATTAATTCCACAGAAGATCTTTTCCGTATAACACACAAAATTACCCGGGGGAAAACCAAACCCGTGCCTACCTTGGTCACTTTCGAACGAGATCAAGCAATTTTGCTCAGCGTGATAAACATCGGTCCGGAAAATGAAGAAAACCAGCCTCTGCAGGCTTGGAAACCTTGGCTCGGGGTTTTTACGCAAGTGCTCACAAGGGAGCTATCCGAAGCTCTTGAATTACCCCGGTCAACTCGTGGCGTTCGCATCGCTCAAGTATTTCCTGAGACTCCTGCTGAAAGAGGTGGTCTGACAGTTGGAGATCTTATTTTTAGGATCGATGACCAAATTATCTCAGCTTATCGAACTGAGGATTCAGAGATTTTTGGAAATATGATCAAAGAATATCGTACCGACTCCACCATTCGATTGCAGGGATTAAGGAATGCCATGCCACTCGATATAAACGTCACCTTGGAGAAAAGACCTCCGCCGCCCAACGAATTGCCTGATCACAAGGATGAACTTTTTGAATTCACGGTAAGGGAACTCTCTTTTGGGGACAGGGTTGTAGCCCGGTTGAAAACGAATCAGCATGCCTTAATGGTCGATCACGTAGAGTCCGCGGGTTGGGCCGAACTCGCAGGATTAAGACAGGGAGATTTATTGCTGGAGATAGAAGGCAATTCACTACGCAAAATTTCATGTTTTAAAACAAAAATGAATGAATTGAACACACAACAACCCAAAAGAATTGTTTTCTTTGTTCAAAGAGGAATACACACCCTGTATTTGGAACTGGAACCCGATTGGCAATAGTCTAAAGTCTGAATTGATATGCATAGATTTCTTTTTCCGCTTAATGCTTTGTTGTTGTTTGGGAAACTCACTTTCCCTTGCGTTGCGCAAAGACCAGAAAATGGTTGGAGAAAACTCCTGGAAAATCATGCAGATTGTGTGACTTGGGTCTCAGTGACTGTTCGACTAGAGGTAAGTTCCGGAGGAAGAAGTATGCAACCTCAGGAAAAAAAACTGGAGGCTTTGGGTACCATAATAGCCGATGACGGTTTAACCGTCCTCTCTTTGAATACGGTCGATCCGACTTCAAATCTGTTGTCTCGTCTGCGTTCACCAGATGCATCCGTGCAGGTAAACTACACGGAAGTCTTAATTCTCATGAAGGACGGCAGAGAAATTCCAGCCAAGTTTTTGTTGAAAGACATAGACTTGGATTTAGCCTTTGTTTTGCCCATTTCCGAATCTCAAGAAGTCAATGATGGTGTATCCTTTTCTAAGGTTCCACAGAAAATAAATGCATCAGAAAAACCTCTTCAAGTTCTGGATGAAGTGGTTTCAATCAGCAAACTTGGAAGAAATCTTTACCGTCAATCTACCCTTCGCAGAGGTTGGGTAAACGCTGTCATTGAGAAGCCTAGAAAATATTACGTGATAGAAAACATCGGCTTGGGCACTCCAATTTTTTCACAAAGCGGAAACTGGCTGGGTGTAGTCGTCTATAAAATGGATAGAGGAAGACCTTCTGGAATCGTTACCCTACCGACCGAGGATATTCTTGAAATCGCTGAGCAAGTCCGTTCACGAAACTAATAAATTTTCCATTGCGGATTGATTGGCAATCTCTCTATGATTTGAGTTTGCGAATGATCACTACCCAACATGAAAAGCCCTGTTCTTTGCTCTTGTTGCTTACAGCTGCAACGATATTACTAATATCTTGTTCCGACAAGAAAAGCAGCCCCAGCAGCCTAGAATACAGAAAAGACGAAAATGGTTCTCTCGTTCTATATGAGTTAGGTGCCGATGAACCGTATGGGAAAAGAAAACAAGCTTTCGTTTCGGAAGACTATCCCAATGGTGAAATTCATTTTAAAATCAGCTTCTCGAATGGACGGAAAGACGGACCATTCACCTTTTGGCAAAAGAATGGATTGAAGTTACTCACAGGATCGTACAAAAACGGAAAGCGTCATGGTCTCTTCTCCGCATACGGTAAAACTGGTGAACTCATATATGAAAAGAACTTCTTCAATGATGAACTCGATGGGAATTTTACCCTTTATTACCCAGCTTCGAAAAGCGATGTTCTCCGTTTTTTTGAAAAACTCAGGGAAGACGGCTTGGAGCTCGGAAAACTGCAAGTAAAAAACCACCTGCGTTTACAAGCGAAATTCTCCAATGGCAATCCGACGGGATCTTACCAGGCATATTATCATCCAGGCGGAAGAAATTTGAGCTTGGATCAACTAATTCGCGAGGAAGGCTCGTTCAGTCAACTTGGATTGCCTGATCAAATGCAAGTTCGTTATTATCCCAGGGCTGTAGGTCTAGTCGTGGTTCATCCTGACAAAAGTCAATCGGACACGATCCATCCAGCCAGCCCAGATGGGTTCTCCCGTGCCATCGACGAAGCAAAGAAGGTCATTTTGGACATTCCCGCATATCGAAATCCGGATAATCTCCCTGCGCTGGTTTTCACACTCGATGACCGGGGTAATGAAATTGTTCCCATTTGGTCCTCACACATTCTTGAATTTGCAGTTCGTAAAATGGATGGTTCACTAATGTCAGAAAGGTTCGAAGCCACATATGAATCCTTTTCCGAACGGGCATTACCTTTTGTTGATGAAATTCTGCTTGCATGGAATTTAAGAGACGATGCAAATCTTTTATTTAATCAAAACGCGGACAAGGCCTTGGAGATAATCGGATTGGATTCAAACGGTGGAGTTGTCGACGTTTTGTGGACCAGCAATCCTAGTGGTGAAGTGGTTCCTCTGAACAGAAGAATTTTCGAAAAACGGAGACGAGTTCGCAGATTATGGGATGAAGGAGAATCAAGTGAAGCCGTCTGGCTGCTTAATAACGGTTCCAGCCTTACCCTGAGGGGATCACCAAATTCCATCGCTGAAAATTTAGGGCGCTATGAATATTTCTGAATATATAAATTTGTAGTTCGCATGAATAGGGTGTGAATTTATGAGCCCTGCTTTTCAGTTGTTCAATTTTTCTCAAAAGGATTTTGAAACTTCTTCTGGGGAGGTATGTCATCAAAAGGATTTTTTTGGGGATTAGCCGGAGTGATGAGATCAAAAGGACTTTTCTGAAAAGGATTGGAGGCGTCAAAGGGATTTTGATCGAAATTTGGTCTTCTTTGAATGGTATCAAAAGGATTGGTTTCCGCTGAAGTTGGTGAAACTTCTTCGAATGGTTTTTCTTGCGTATTAGAAGGAGAGATCGAATCAAAAGGGTTAACCCCTTTCTCTTCAATGGAATCGAAGGGATTCACTTCGGAAGTATTAGGGATAACCATATCAAAGGGATTGAACGCGTTTTTATTTTCCAAAATTTTCTGTATGTCGGTGGCTGGTTTATCCTTAAATTTCATTTCCTCCAAACTTTCTGGAGCAGCCAACCATGGAGGAACTTCTTTGATTTCATAAAAAGGAACATCTTCTTCCTCGTATTTGTCAATGAAGCGCTCAATTCTTGGTCTGACGTCATAACTCCAATAAAATCGAACCGGATCAGTTGGTCGATGATCTTTGAGAAAAGCAAAGATTTTGGGATCATAACCACCTCCATTTTCGGGATAACCACCAATCCATTTCAAATAAAATCGCCACGGTTTCCCTTCATCGATGTTCTGAACGTCAATCCACTTGTCGCCAACCTCAAGCAAGTATCCCTGGAATAATCCGTCTTTTTCCTTTGGTAACTCCAGTCGAACCGAAGAAGTCCTCAAATGTCCATTCCAAAACCACGACAAATGAACTCGATTACCAACCACCAGCTGATCGAAATGTTTGATTACTTTGGAAGAGAAACCTCCGCCCTTCGACGGACCGGGACCTTCCCATGGAGCCAAATATCGATGCAAATAGCCTTCATCATCCTTAACCTCAACCCATGCATCGCCCTTGGAAGTCAAGATTCCTCTCAATGAACCATTTCTTATGAGGGGCACCTCGGAAAAACAAGGATACAGAAAAGCCAAGCAAGCGAAAAAGCTAATTCTCACTTCTCTTGAGGCCTAGCGGATTATCTTCTCTCAGTTCCATTGGCAGTAGATCATCCGGAAACCCCTGATAGCATACTGGACGAGCAAATCTTAAAATCGCTCCTTCCCCCACCGAAGTAGAACGTCCGTCGGTAGTCGCTGGGAAAGGACCCCCGTGAACGATTGAACGGCAGACTTCCACCCCAGTCGGAAACTCATTGAAGAGAAGACGCCCAACTTTTGTCTCTAAGCAAAGGACCAAATCAGAATAAGAATCCAAATCGGAAGAGTTTCCAAAAAGCGATGCAGTAAGTTGCCCATCCATGTCTTTCGCAATCTCCAACAGTTCGTCCACTTCTTGGTAGGAAACCAATAAAGTAGAAGGACCAAATACTTCATTCCATAAAGAAGTTTTCCTTTTGAAGAATTCTATTGTGGTTGCGAGTATTCCAGCTCCTGCATAAACACCGACTGCTTCGCTCGGTTCCTTCTTGTATATGATTTCAACCTCTGAAGAAGACGCCAAATCGTCAAACCCTTCGCAGTACGCTTTCCTAATTCCTTCGTGCAACATTGGACTTGGAACGAAAGCCTTCATCTTCTCCGAAAAAGAGGAAATGAATTTGTTCCCAATCTTGCCTCTCGGATAAAAAACAATTCCTGGATTGGTACAGAATTGACCAACTCCCAAAGTTACCGAAGTAGTGAGTCCATCAGAGAATTCTTCTATTCCCTGATCACTCATTCCCGGAAAAACAAAAAGGGGATTCACGCTGCTCATTTCTGCAAAAACAGGAATGGGATCTTCTCGGGCATTGGCCAAATCGAAAAGTGCCTGGCCTCCCGATCTTGAACCTGTGAAACCAATTGCCTGTATGCATGAATTTTGCGCCAAACTTCGACCAACCTTCTTTCCATCTCCGAAAATCAACGAAAAGGACCCTTCCGGCAAACCCCATTTCTTTATTGCTCGCACTACAGCTTGCCCGATGAGCAGAGCAGTACCAGGATGTGCATGATGAGCCTTCACGATTACTGGACAACCGGCAGCCCAAGCGGATGCCGAATCTCCACCGGCAACTGAAAATGCCAAAGGAAAGTTACTGGCGCAAAAAACGGCTATTGGACCAATCGGTCTCAGCATTGACCGCATATCGGGTTTCGGAAGAGGCTTTCGGTTTGGTTGAGCCCGATCAATTCTGGCATCTACCCAGTCTCCAACAGCTACGAGCTTTGCAAACATGCGCAGTTGTCCGCATGTTCTCATTGTCTCTGCCCGTACTCTTGCCTCCGGTAATCCTGTTTCCGAGGACATGGTCAAGACCACTTCCTCCTCCAGTGACTCGACTTGCTGAGCCAATTCAATCAAAAAGCTTGATTTCCTTTTGCCATCCAATTGACCAAGTTCAAGGGAGGCTTTTTTTGCCAATCTGCAGGCTTTCTCCACATCATCAAGTGATGCTTTGACATAAAGGTCTGGTAAAGCTTGACCATTCTTTGGATTTACCGCGTGAAAACATTCGTTTGTCATTTCTCCTCGAGAAAATCCTATCAATGAGCTTTGCATAAATGTACTACTACAGGTTACCCAGTCGATGGCAATTGGAAGCGACTTTGTTGGACAACTCACCAATTCCATCTACGAATATGCAAACCTCATCGTTTGCTTTTAAAGAGATTTCCCTGTCTGGAACTATCCCAGTACCGGTCATGAGAAAAACTCCATCTGCAAAGGAAGTCTCCCTAAAGAGATATTCAACTAATTCTTCTGGTTTCCTCTTCATTTTTGAAAGAGTGGTGGATCCTGAAAAAATTCTCTCCCCATCACGTTTGATGCTCATTTTAATTTCAGTTTCCAAACTAAGTGGGTGCTTCGGAACATAAAGACATGGACCTAAGCAAGCACAATCGTCGAAAGTTTTTGCCTGAGGTAGATACAATGGATTCTCTCCTTCTATACTACGCGAGGAAACATCATTTCCTATTGTATAGCCAACGATTTTTCCAGAGGAAGTGGCGAATAAAGTCAATTCTGGTTCCGGCACGTCCCAAATAGAATCTGCACGAATGCGAAAATCCTGGTTTGGGCCAACCACTCGGTTTGCGTTTGCTTTGAAAAAAATCTCAGGTCTTTCCGCACCATAAACTCGACTGTAAAAATCCCCGCCTGACGCTTTTTTGGATTCTTCCATTCTCGCCAAACGACTGGAATGATAAGTGACTCCAGCAGCCCAGACTTCTTGTTTTCCAATGGGAGCGTGAGGTTGTGTTTGATCCAAAAGATTAGATTGCAAGATTTTGCATTCAGTTTCCGTAATCTCCTTGAGTTTGTGGCCCAAATCATCCCGATTTATTAATTCATCCCATTGATCAATCGAACCAACCAACCAACAATTCTGATCTTGGGTCAGATAAATACCTTCTTTTGTTTTGAATAATTTCACTATCCACAGCTAATTTTAAAGCATCTTGGCTTCAATTTTAAAGTTCCACCAATAATCTCTAAAACGATAGATTCTTTTAAAGCCAAGAATGGTAATGAGGTAAAATCAATGGAACCATTTAAACAAGATGGTGAGTGCAATTCTAAAAACCTGGATTTCTTTTTTTTGGTATATTAAAAATAAATTCCGATTGCAAAATCGCAGTTTTGAGCAGGGCGCAATCTTGAAATCGAAGTCGAATTTAAAACCCATCAAGCCGAAGTAATGAATTAGGGGTGGTATGGTTACAAATCGATCGCTCTCTTTCAAAATCAAACAAAACACAAATACAACATGGTGATTTAATCTACTTTATTTCATTATCCTGAACAGTATTTTTTAATTTCAGGAATGCATGAAGTTTTTTTGCCATCTTAAACCCAAAACCTTCGACTTCTTGAATTTCCAGTTCATTGGCTTGTCTCATTTTTTCCAGTGTACCAAAATGATTAAAAAGAGATTGACGACGAACTTTTCCCAATCCAGAAAAATCATCCAATACCGATTCACGAATTTTTCGACTTCGCAAGTCTGCATTGAATTGGTTCGCGAAACGATGAGCCTCGTCTCTTATTCTTTGAAGCAATCTTAAGGCAGGATCACGATGGTTGAGCTTCAACTCTCCTCTTTTGTCTGGAAACACAACCGTTTCCTCTCTCTTGGCGAGACCAACCAAAGGTGGTGTCTGTACATCCATCGTCAGAAAAGCCTTGATGGCGGCAGAAACTTGACCCATTCCTCCGTCTACTATAATCAATTCAGGAAACTCCTTGCCGTTGTCATTTAATCTTGAATAACGGCGTCCAATCACCTCTTCCATAGCCCTGAAATCATCATTGCCCTCAAATGCCCGAATTTTGAATCTTCGATAGGAACGTTTTTCCGGTCTGCCCGAAACAAAGCGAACCATGGAAGCAACAACAAAAGTTCCAGATACATGTGATACGTCGAAGCATTCTATCGTTGAAGGTGGGCGTAAAAGGTCAAGAGCTTCACCTAATCTTTCAAGAGCTTTCCATTCGTTGTTCTCCAGAACAGGAATTTTTCGACTGAATCGTCTGCTCCTTCCTATGGTCTTGGAAAGAGCAACCGTTATATCACGGAGTTCTGCAGCACGTTCAAATTCCATTGAAATTGCCTTCTTCTTCATTTCCTCTCTCAGTTCGGACAACCAACTCTTCGCTTTTCCTTCCAAAAATGCACATGCCTCCTCAACGCGTATTTGGTATTGATCCACTGTCGTTTCATTATGACCCGCGAAGATTTCAGCTCGAGCGTCGTCATACAGGCGAAATCTACCATCCTTCATTTTCATAGGCTTGGCATCGGAAAGAAGAATTCCAAACTTCTTTCGCATTTCCGAAAGTGTTGAGCGAAGCATGCCAGCTTGTGCAAAAGGACCATAATAATGAGCCCCATCCTCCTTTTTGTTTCTGCAAAGGCGAAATTTGGGCAAAGGATTCTGCAAGTCCACCCGAACAAGTAAAAATTGCTTGTCGTCGGTAAAATCAGTATTGTAACGAGGTTTGTATTCTTTGATCAACTTACCCTCTAGCAACAATGCCTCGGTCTCATTCTTAGTTTCGACAAAGGAAATTTCTCTCACCATTTCAACCATTGCTCCAATCTTCGGTTGTGCCCAAATGAACTTTCTTGATCCTTGAAAATAAGAACTTACGCGCTTTCTCAAATTCTTTGCCTTACCCACGTAAATCACATGTCCCAAACGATCCCTCATCAAATATACCCCAGGTGTGGGGGGCATTTGACGGGCAACCTTTCGCATCTCAATTATTTGATTTTGCATTGGCAAACCTACAATTCTTCCGTACCTTAACTTAAGACAATACTCAAACTTAGAAATTTTCAAATTTACTCTTCCACATGCTCATGAGTGCTCCCATACGAGTAGAGACAATTACCCTTGGTGACGAATTACTCCTAGGAATTCGAGAAAACGATCATCTTACATATCTTGGATCACAACTTGCACACCATGGGATCGAACCTGCGGCAAACCTGGTTATTCGCGATCTCGCTTCAGACATTGAACTCTTTTTCGAGGCTTCATGGAATCGATCCGACCTCGTCATCACCACCGGTGGATTAGGGCCCACCAGTGATGATCTTACTCGAGAATCCATAGCTAAAGCTCTTAATGAGGAATTGATCTATGATGTCTCAATTGAAAGTGCCATTCGTGAACGATTTTCCAACCTTGGTCTGCCCATGCCTGAAAGTAACTTCCGCCAATGTTACCGTCCATCAAGCGCTGAAGTCTTGGATAACCCCTATGGAACTGCTCCCGGTTTATTCATAATCAAAGAAGGTAAGATTCTGATTATGCTACCTGGACCCGCACGGGAAATGCATCCCATGTTCGAAAAATCTGTAATTCCTCGTCTCCAAAGAGAGGGTATTTTTCCGGAAGTTGACTGTTATCTTCAGATACGTACAGCAGGAATTGGAGAGTCTGCGCTTGCTGAAAAAGTTGGGCACCTTTTTGAAGGAAAAAAAGGACTGGTTGTTGGTTACTGCGCCCACGCAGGGTTGGTTGATCTTAGGCTAAGTTCACTTGACGGTGAAATTCTTTCCGAAAGGGAATTGCAGATTATTGCAGATGACTGCCGTAACTTACTGGATGAAGATTTTGTGTGTTTTGGAGATCGAACTTTGGCAGAAGTGATTTTTCGTGAGCTTCGACCTCTGGAAAAAACTTTGGCTGTCGCTGAATCCTGTACAGGTGGCTTGCTCTCTTCTCATTTCACTGAGATTGAGGGAATTTCAAAGGTATTTCATGGTGGCGCAGTCTGCTATCATAACGATGCTAAGGTACAATTGGTCGATGTTCCAGAAAGTATGCTTGAGCAACATGGAGCTGTAAGCGAAGAAGTTGCCATTGCCATGGCTACTGGAGCATGCGAAAAATTTGGAGCTGACTATGGACTAAGCGTCACTGGTTTTGCAGGTCCAGCCGGTGGCTCCCAAGTCCTGCCTGTCGGTTCCATATTCTTGGGGTATGCCTCCCCTGTTGGTGTCTGGGCAAAAAAAATACAACTTCGGGGCGACCGGGCTTCGAACCGTAGAAGAGCCGCAACTGCTGCACTCGATTGGATGAGAAGAAAGCTTCGAAAATATAAGTTGGAAGAGGTCTTTGCCGCTGCCGAATCTGGAAATTTCAACATTTAGGCCCTTTCGAAAGCTCTTTCATGGACTCTTTCTATGTTATACTAGGCGACGACGATTTTCTCGTGCATCAAAAGTCCAAGGAACTCTTCAATAAGTTGGCTGAGAATTTTACCGATGATCTTTCAAGAGAATTAATTGATGGAAGGGCCGAAAGAGTTGAAGAAGTGGAAAGCCTCGTTCGTGAAGTAAAAACTGCTGGACAAACCCTTTCTCTTTTTGGGGCTGGCAAACTCATTTGGGTCAACCAAGTTAACTTTCTAAATCAAACTAAAACAGGATCTGCAATGGGAACGAAGGAAGCTTTGGAAACTCTGAAATCCTTTTTTCTAGGTTTAGGTGACACCAAACTCATCTTATCCGCCTGCCCGATTCATCGTGGTAATTCATTTGTTAAATGGCTGCAAAAAAACTCCGTATATGAGGATGTTTCCAAGAAGGAAAAAGAGGAGTTGGCTTTTCGAAGAACGGTTGAACTAACTGCGGAAAATCTCGGAATTCGATTCGGAAGAGGAGCCCTCGAATACTTAGCTGCAAAAATAGGTCCTCATACACGCTTGGGAGTGGAAGAGACTAAAAAACTCGCTTCTTTTTTAGGCGACCAAGGTGGAGAAATTACTGATAACATGATAATGGAAATGGTTCCTGATTTTGGAGAGGGTGATTTTTTTGAAGCTTCAGAAGCTTTTTTCTCTGGTAAAATTCAATGGGCAATGGATGCCATCGACAGGCATTTCTTTCATGGAAAGGACGCACGTCCTCTGCTTGCCACCCTTCAGAATCGAAATCGTTTGCTCATTCAACTTCGAGTTCTTTCAGAAGGAGGCGAGCTATCCACGCAAGGTCGTCTCGGAAAGGAACAATTGGAGAGCATTGGAAGAAAATATGCTCATCACTTTGAAGATTTCTCAGAAAAAACCACGCTCAATCTTTTTTCTCAAAACCCTTGGTTTTTGAGTCGTCTTCTTTCCTTGTTGGATAAGTTTTCAGCCCGACGATTGATAGATCTTCAAAGTGACTTGATAAGAGCCTTTCAAGACATTCTTATTCAACCTAAAGAACAACATGCAAAAATTTTCAAGCATTTGGCGATTCGTGCCAATACCCTTTCTTAATTTTAGTGAGGCTTTATATGCTGATCACTCCTAAGTGTAAAGAGAGCGAACATGAAAGACTGACTTGAGTTTAAGTCTGATTCAAGTTGAACGGTCAATCATTCTGAGAGAAATCGATCAAGGAAAATTTAAAGCTGTATATAAGATCTATTTGCATTTCATGATTGAATCTTATGAGTTTGGGGAATAACTGTCGCAATTTTCCTGAAATGCATTTGCTGTATTAATGATCTCAAATGATTAATCTATCCTTTGATTGCGCAGTCGTCCCGGATAGCCCGAAGTTTGAACTTGGTGAAGTTATAACTCACAGTAGATACGGTTACCGTGGTGTCATCGTAGATTTTGACCTAACCTGCAAAGCTGCTCAATCTTGGTATCAATCCAATCAAACTCAGCCTAAAAAACTTCAGCCTTGGTATCACATTTTAGTACATGGGGTTCAACAAGTAACATATGCAGCTCAATCCAACCTAATGAAGGATGAGTCAGGCAATCCAATTGTTCATCCCATGCTGAATCTTTTCTTTTTTGGCTTAGAGGAAGGGAAAAACCGCTATTTGCGGAATAATCTTCCATGGAATCCTGGTAATCCACCCGACTCGCCACCGTCCTCTTCCCCACCTGACTTCAAGCCCCCGCCTGTCAGCTAGAAGCATTAAAATTCATTGCCTTTCCATAAGGTGTAGTCAGGGTTTTTTTCATTGCTTCTAAAGCAGCTTAACTACGCAAAGATTGCAATACACCTCAAAATCATCTCAATGAAAATCAGTAGACGTCTTTGAGATAACGTCTTTCTCGAATGAGTGTCTTGACCCAACTAACAGCATCTTCCTCGCTCATGCCACCTTCTTCCTCGACTATCTTTCGCAGAGCAATATCTACATCCTTAGCCATACGCGAAGCATCACCACACACGTAAAACACAGCTCCTTTCTGCAACCAATTCCAAACTTCTCTTTTTTTTTCCAACATTTTATGTTGCACATAAACTTTCGATTCCTGATCGCGAGACCAAGCAAGATCCAGTCTGTCGAGAATTCCATCTTTTTGGTAGGTCTTCCATTCGACTGCATAAAGAAAATCTGTTTTCATGTTGCGATTTCCAAAAAAGAGCCAGTTTCTACCACTTGCACCCGTTTCCTTGCGTTCTTGTAGAAAAGAGCGAAATGGTGCAATTCCAGTTCCTGGACCAACCATTATTACAGGAGTAGAAGAATCTTCTGGTAACTTAAAATTTTTATTAGGATGAAGATAACATGGAATGTGCTCTCCGACTCTTTCGGCCAGATAAGTTGAACATACTCCCCTCCGTAGACGCCCATATCCAACATATCGAAGGACTTCAACTGTGAGATGAACTTCATCTGGATGAGCAATGAGACTTGATGAAATAGAGTAAAGACGAGGGGGAACAGGTCTCATCAAACTCACAAAAGTTTGAGAGTCCATGTTAGGTTGTGGAAATTCAAGAAAAAGATCAATCAACTCCCTACCCCACATGTAATTGATGAGTTCATTCTTGTTGGAAAGCAAAAGAAGTTCACTCAATTTCTTCGATTGGGCGATATCATTAAATTTTTTGATCTGTATTTTACTTAGTTTGGTACACGCTAATTGAGTTTGCAATGCTTTGCTAAGCACCATGTCGTTTTCCGCAACTCGAACAACGTCCTCACCACTCAATCCAACCGCCTGCAGGAGCTCTTGGACTACTTCAACGCAGTTTTGAGGTATAATCCCCAAGGAGTCTCCTGGCGAATATCTCATACCGCTGTTTTTGAGAGACAATTCAAAATGTCTTGTTTCCTTTTTCGAACCTTGGGTCAACAAGCGATTAACAAGTAATTTTGAAAAATACGGATTGAGCTTGGAAGGAGCGTCACCCACTGGTAGTTTTCTCATGACGAAAAATTAACTCAAATCCTTGAAAATACCAAACAATTATCAAAGCGAAATGAGTTGAGTTATTCTAGGTGTGCTTATTTATCCAATTAAATTTCAATACTTGCAAAATGTCTTGGCTTGAACAACTCGAAGAAACGGAAATGAGAGCTTGGCAGTCAGTGATGAATCGTCATTCATTCGATTTCAATGAATGGAGTGAAGCAAGAGAGAGACTTGCTGGGATATTGAAATCGAATAATCTTAAGGCTAATGAGCAAAGCGTTATTTCTTACATCGATTGCTGTGCTGAGTCAGTCGGCAATGTTCACCCTTTGCCGATCCTGGCTAATCTGGTCGAGGAATTTTATCACGATTATGGAATGGAATCCGCCGAATACATATGAGTAGTCTTCCAATTCGCAGAAATAGGACTTTTAAGCATGGAATGATCTTGAACGACCATCATTTCCCATAAAAATCAAAAAGTTCTAGATACTTTTTCCTAACCTGCACATATTTTTCAGCATGCTTACGCAGTTCATTACGCTTTTCCTTGGTTAATGATTTTTTAATGACTGCAGGTATTCCAGCAACCATAGATCCTTCGGGAACAATCATACCCTTCGGCACGACTGAACCAGCAGCGATGATGGATTGCCTTCCTATTTGCGCGCCATCCATTATCGTTGCCCTCATTCCAACTAAGCACTCATCTGCTATCTTACATGCATGAAGCATAGCCCCATGGCCAACTGTAACGTAATGGCCTATGACTAATGGCCATTCATCAGCCATGTGACCTATCATTCCATCTTGTAAGTTCGTTCCTCGCCCGACAGAAATGTAGTTGATATCAGCCCTGAGTGTTGCTCCATACCAAATACTTGAATCCTGCCCGACGCGTACGTCACCTACGACGATTGCGTTGGGTGCAACAAACACTCCAGATCCCAAATCCGGTGTGCGATTCAAGAAAGTGGAAAGTCTTCGGTTAAGATCCATCGAAGGATTCTTTTCCTAATGACTTACTTCAAAAAAGTTTGGTTAAGAACTCAACTATTGGCAAGCTTCGCATTCTTCTCCATTTGCGATTGCTTTTATACTGCATGCATTTTTATCAGCATCGGAATACTCTGTCTTGGTAGAAGATTCCTTTTCTGCGCTGCCCAATGGTTTGGTCTGATTTTGGTTCATGGAAATTGTGGCTTTTTCAATATTGGAAGCACCTATGGTACGGAGGTAGTAAGTGGTCTTTAGACCCTGTCTCCAAGCCGCCCTATACATGTGAGAAAGACTCTTCAAATCGGGAGTACCGAGAAATAAATTTACTGATTGTGATTGGTCGATCCATTTCTGTCTACGAGCAGCGGCTGAAATGACATATTCATAAGACACTTTGAAAGCAGTGGAATATTTCTTCTTTATCCACTCCGGGATTTCATCCAAAGATGCAAGTTCACCGTCAAAGTACTTAAGTTGATCTGACATTTTCTTTCCCCAGAGATTTTCCTTTTTCAAATCATTCACCAAAAAACGATTTAGAACCATGAAATCACCTGACAGATTGCTCTTGGCAAATAAATTCTTGTAGGTGGGCTCGATGCAAGGTGAGGATCCCATAATGTTGGATATCGTAGCAGTTGGAGCAATAGCGATTACATTGCTGTTTCGCATTCCATACTTAGCAATTTTATCTCGAACAACCTTCCAGTCCATTTTGCTGGACTTAGGTACGCTGATCGACTCACCCCTTTCCTCTTCCAAAGTTTCTACAGTGTCTTGGGGCAGAATGCCGCGATCCCACTTGGACCCGCAATAGCTCTTGTAAACTCCTCTCTCCTTCGCAAGTTCGCTTGACGCTTCGTAGGCATAATAACAGATCGCTTCCATGAATTCGTCGTTGAACTCGACCGCTTTTTGAGAAGCGAAAGGAATGTTCTTCATGTAAAGAGCATTTTGCAATCCCATTACACCCATCCCAATCGGCCGATGGCGCAAATTTGACCTTTTTGCAGCCTCAGTAGGGTAAAAGTTGACATCTATGACATTATCCAATGCTCGAACTGCGATTTTTATGGTTTCTTTCAGTTTGTCATGGTCAAGAGTACCGTCTGAAGCAAGATGCGAGTCCAGTACTACTGAACCCAAATTGCATACTGCTGTCTCATCTTCTCCTGTATTCAACGTGATCTCAGTGCAAAGGTTCGAACTGTGAATAATTCCAACATGGTCTTGGGGGCTTCTCACATTACAGGTATCTTTGAAAGTAATCCATGGATGCCCAGTTTCAAAGAGCATTTTCAGCATCTGCTTCCATAGATCTATTGCCTTAATGGTGTGGGACCAGATTTCTCCTTTTTCAGCTTTAATTTCGTAATTTTCATATGCCTCTTCAAAACGCTTGCCATAGAGGTCGTGCAAATCGGGTACATCGTTACTGCGAAACAAAGTCCACTTGCCTCGTTTCTCCATTCGCTTCATGAACAGGTCAGGAATCCAATTGGCAGTATTCATGTCATGAGTACGACGACGGTCATCACCAGTGTTTTTGCGCAATTCCAAAAACTCAGTTATATCACAATGCCAAGACTCTAAGTACGCGCAACCGGAACCTTTCCGCTTTCCACCTTGGTTTACTGCACATAACTGGTCATTGTGCATTTTGAGAAACGGAATCACCCCTTGGCTTTCTCCGTTTGTACCTGCAATGTGACTACCCGTGCCACGAACGGAAGTCCAACTTCCCCCCAGTCCACCAGCCCATTTCGACAAAAACGCATTTTCAGCAATCCCTCGATACATAATCGACTCAATCGTGTCATCCACTTTGTACAGATAACAAGAAGAAAGTTGCGAATGAGGAGTACCTGAATTGAACAAGGTTGGGGTAGAGGAACAAAACCTCCGACTCTTGTATAGATTATAGAGGGAAATAATCCGATCTTCAGGATTTTCTTCATGAGCAAAAATACCCATAGCTACGCGCATCCAGAAAAACTGCGGTGTTTCCAATCTGACGGGCAATTCCATTGTCTTGTCCACAACTAAATAACGATCATAAAGAGTTTGGATTCCAAGATAATCGAAATCCAAGTCAGCTGAAGGATCAATGGCATCGGCAAGTTTAGACAGATTTAGTTGGAGCAACTTGGAGTCAATTCTTTTGATTTCGATTCCGCGCCTCAAATACCTTTTCAATCCCTCGGAATGAAATTTCTTCAGTTCGTCGATGCTATTTTCTGAAATTTTCCAGCCCAAGACTTCTTCATAAATAAAGCTTAATAGGATGCGGGCTGCAAACTTTGCGAAGTCTCCATCTCTCTCGATGAGTGTCTTAGCGTTGAGAATAATGGTTTTGCTCAAGTCATCTTCGGAAATTTCTGAAAACACCGATCGTCTTAGGCTTTCTTCGATCTGTTCTGTACTCATGCACAGATCAAGTCCGATGGAGGCAAAGGAAATTCTCTTCTTCAAGTCAATTCCGTCCCAAAAGAAAGTGGATCCATCCTTTTTCTTCACCACAATCATGGAATCCTGCTTGATTTCCTCGAAATGGTTCCCGGTCTCACGTTCTATTTTCCTTCTAGCCCGATAGAGGATGTAAGATTCAGCAACCTTGAAGTATCCCTGTTTCATCAGTTCTTCCTGAACGATGTCTTGTACATCTTCAATGTTGATGAAAGCCTGACCGGTGGCGAGGGCATTTTGAGTGACTTTCCGAGAGATTTCCACAGCTGGTTCCGAGTCCAGACGAAGAGAGAGGAAAGCTTTGCGAACTGCCACCTCGATTTTAGATGAATTCCAAGGCACTACTTGTCCACTACGACGGATCAAACGAACCTGCGGAATTTCCGAGTCAATGACATTTGAATCGAAAGATAGGACTCCACCATCGTTCGATCTTGATATAACCAAACTCTTCGCCACATCATAAGCATCGTTCTGGACCAGGGCTTTTTCAATCAGACGATGAAGTTCGTCGAAGGAAAGACGCGGGGCCACGCCTCCCTCCTCTTCCGCCATCCGTTCGATCAAACGGTCGGCTACGATCCGGGCCGACTCCACCACGAGTTCCCGGTTCTTTTTGGTGTATATTTCATTTTCTTCCCTCGAGATCATTAGGTTGGTGAGAGCCTCCCCAATAACCTCAGCCACTTCAGCGATGTGGAAATCACGGTCACCCGCGCCATCCGTTATGCGAACCTTTGGTATTTCGAATCGATTGTGTTCCAAAGCCTGAGCCCAATCAAACCTTGGTTTTTTCTCGCTCGGCGTCTCCGCCACTTTGGTTAGTAATTTGTCTTCATCGAATATCGTATTTCGCATAAAACTATTGTCCCCGCCCTTCAATGATCTTGTAAACTCGAATCTCTATCAAAGTTCCTCATCTGCCACATCAGACAAGGCGGAGGATTTCTGATACTCCGTTACTCTACCTTCAAAGAAATTTTGTTCTTTCTTTAAATCCATCATTTCGGCCAGCCAAGGAAATGGATTCTCCAAACCTGGATTTAATATTTCAAGTCCTATGCCGTTTAAACGACGGTCAGCAATGTAGTCAATGTAAGTGCAGAACTCTTCTGAAGACAATCCGACCGCATTGACAGGTAAGCAATCACAGATGAAATCCTTCTCCAATGTAACTGCTTCTTTCATAAGGTTTGTCAGTTCAAGCCTGAATTCAGAGGTCCAGATTTCTGGATTTTCGTCGATTAAAACACGAAATAAATTACGGAAAAGTTCTATATGATTTGACTCGTCTCGCAGGGTGTAGCGAAACATTTGTCCGATGCCCGGAAACTTGTTTTGGCGCGCCAAACTCAAAATCATACCAAACAAACCATAAAACTGAGTACCTTCCATACACTGGCCGAAGACAAAGATATTCTTGGCCAACTCCTGTTTGTTT
>CACMZN010000025.1 GCA_902618175.1 uncultured Verrucomicrobiota bacterium | reverse complement strand
ATTTTATTCTCATCATGGTGGATGACATGGGTTACTCCGATATTGGTTGCTTTGGTGGTGAAATCAAGACTCCCAATCTTGATCAACTCGCCAAAAACGGACTTCGCTTCACACAGTTCTACAACACAGGAAAGTGTCATACCACCCGGGCCGAGCTCCTCACGGGAAATTACGCCTACTCGATAGGGGACAACCATATGGAACACGGGGCCACTTTCGGAGAAGTCCTCCGACCCATTGGATACCGTACTCTCATTTCCGGGAAGTGGCACCAGACTCCTCTTCCCACTGCTCGTGGTTTCGACCGCTACTATGGACTGGCGGACGGTTGCAGCAACTTCTTCAACCCAGGCCTAAAGGCCCGTCCCGGAGAGGGGCCTCCGGGAAGGAAGGGGAAGACCCGCGTCCGCCGCTGGGCCATCGAAGACAAGGTGATCATGGGCTACACCAGCCCGGACAAGAAGTTCTATCACACCGATGCTTTCACAACCTACGCCATCGACCGTCTCGACGAGTACAAACACGAGGACAAGCCCTTCGTTCTCTACCTGCCCTACACAGCACCCCACTACCCTCTCCACGCCTGGCCCGAGGATATCGCAAAGTATCGAGGCAAGTACAAGATTGGCTGGGACGAAATCCGTAAGCAACGCTTCAAGCGGATGAACGAGATAGGCATCATCGGTCAGAACCACAAACTCAACTCGCGGGCCTCCAAGGCATGGGACGACTTGTCCGACGAGCAAAAGGATGCCGAGGATCTCAAGATGGCAGTCTATGCCGCCATGATCGACCGGGTCGATCAGAACCTCGGGCGACTCTTCGCCAAGGTCAAGGAACTGGACGAGTGGGACAACACCCTCATCATGTTCCTGACTGACAACGGGGCCTGTCACGAGCAACCCAATACCACCCCGAATATTCCGCCGGGCCCCGTCGAAAGCTACCGCACGGTCTCGGTTGGTTGGGCCAATGCAAGCAACACGCCCTACCGTAAGTTCAAGTCGACCAATTACGAGGGAGGCATTCGTACTCCCTTCATCGCACATTGGCCAGATGTAATCAAACCAGGCATGACCAATCAGGTCGGCCATATCATCGACGTTTCCGCCACCTTTCGTGACATAACCGGAGCGAAGTACCCCATGGAGATTCTTGGTAACAAGACCAAGCCCCAAATGGGCAAGTCACTTCTTCCTATCTTCAAGGGTAAAGAGCGGGAGCCCCACAAGGAAATCTACTGGCACTTCAACCGGGCCAACGCAGTCCGGCAAGGCAATTTGAAAGTGGTCCGGGAGGGAAAAGCGTGGGAACTCTACGACCTCAAGACCGACCCCACTGAGATGAACGATCTAGCCAAGGAACAAACCGAAAAAACCGCGGAGCTCGCTAAGATGTGGCAAAAGTGGTCGGATAATTGCAAAAAGAAACCGAATTAAAAGTAAATCAAAAAAACAATGAGCTCCTTTTTCAAGGCAATGCCTCTTTTCCTTTTTGCCAGCTCAAGTTTCTTAGGGCTTTTAGCGGAAAGGTCCAATGTAGTTATTCTATACGCCGATGATATGGGTGTGGACGACCTTTCCTATGGTGATTCAAAAGCAAAAATCCAAACTCCTCACTTAGACAAGCTTTCATCCGAGGGCATGACCTTTACCGACGGTCACAGTTCTTCCGGCATCTGCACGCCCAGCCGATTCGCCCTACTGACCGGGCAACATCACTGGAGACGCTTTCATGGCATAGTCGGAGCCTTTGGCGGAACGGTCTTTAAACCTGAGGACTTCACCATCGCCAAGATGTTCAAGAAAAAGGGCTACCGCACGGGCTGCTTCGGCAAGTGGCATCTAGGCTGGAACTTCGATGCCATCCGTAAGCCAAATGCCAAACGCGGAGATCCTAGGGCAGAGTCTTACGACTGGACAAAACGCTTCCCGGACGGTCCACTCGATCAGGGTTTTGATTACTACTTTGGGGATGGAACTATTAACTTCCCTCCTTACTGCTGGATCAAGGGAGACCGTTTCGTGACCATTCCCACTAAACCCGTGATCAAGTCCAGACCGCTCACGGGAGGAGGCGGCTTCCGGGCAGGACCGATGGCTGAAAGTTGGAACCCCTACGAAATTCTGCCCACTATTACCCAAAAGACCGTGGACTGGATTTCCAGACAGAGGGAAGATCAACCCTTTTTCGCCTATCTTGCCTTTAACTCCCCCCACTACCCAATCGTCCCGAATAAGGAATTTCATGGAAAATCCAAAGCTGGATACTATGGAGATTTTGTAATCGAAACCGATGCCATGGTCGGCAAAGTATTGAAGGCCCTTGAAATACATGGGTTTGCTCAAAATACAATGGTCATTTTCTCCGCCGACAATGGAACGGAAACACATGCCTTTGAAAGGTTGGAGGAATTTGATCAATGGAGCTCAGGAAAACATCGCGGTGTGAAAAGGGATATTTACGAAGGCGGACACCGGGTGCCATTCCTTGTGCGCTGGCCTGGAAAAATTAGGCCAGGCAGTGTTTCTGATGAAGTGGTAAGCCAAGTAGATTTGGCGGCCACTTTTGCCAAAATCATTGATTACCCTCTTGGAAAAAAAGAGGCTGTTGACAGTTACAATCTTCTCCCGGTGCTTGAAGAGAAGAAATATTCAAAACCTCTACGAGTTGCAACGGTGCAGAACACAACCCCGAAAATATTTGCTCTTCGGCAAGGTGAATGGGTACTGATTGACGGACCAACAGGTGCCGCTAGGAAGGAACCGAAAAAATACCTGAATTACTTCGGGTTGAAGCCTTACGGAAAAGGAAACCAGGGGCTCCTCTTCAATTTGAAAAATGATCCGCGTCAGTCCATAAATCTATATGACAAGTATTCCGACCGCGTTTTTAAAATGAGAGCTCTCCTCAAGGAATATCTGGATGGAAAACCCTGTGCTCCAGGTAAAGAATAAACCAAGATGCCAAGTTTAAATATGATGAAAAATATTTTTCAAATCATCTTCCTATTTTCGATTACCTGGGTGTTTCAATTTGAACTTAATGGGAATGACTACATTTCGATAAAAGAAATTAATGGAAGGTCATGGCTTGTTAAACCAAACGGACAGCCTTTCTTTGCACATGGAATAACTCATGCGAGCAACAAAGACGCCAAAATAAATTACCAAAAATTTTCGGTAGCCTGTAAGAGTGTTGGATTTAATTCTTATGGATATGGCTGTCCGGAACCACTTCGGCAGGATATGCCTTTCATCGAAAGCTGGAATCATCTCGTACCAATCTCCTATTACCGCGGGGAAAAAGGGGTTCAATTCCTTGATATTTTTGATCTTAAAGTTCAGAAGAAACTTAAGGATGGAGTTAAGGCAAAATGCTTGAGCAGTAGGAACAATCCCAACACCATAGGTTATTGCTGGACGGATCTGGGTTCATGGCCTTTGGAAAATCCTTCTGGCAAGAACTGGGTTGAATTCATTCGCCAACTTCCTCATGGTACGCCGGGCTACAAAGCCTACCAAAGTTTTCTCGATACCTGGCAAGGAAGCTCAGAAAAGCAGCGTGATCTGGCCTTTCTTCGATTAATTGCGAGAGAGTATTTCAAAGTAATAGGAGAAACCCAGCGCAAATATGCGCCCGAAAACTTAGTCTTTGGCGAGCGTTTGGGTCTCAATTCCCTGAGCATATACAACACCATTGTCCTTGAGGTTCTCGAGGAAATGCTTCCATATGTGGACGCAATTGCAATTCAACCTCCGTTTCAATCGAATTTTCCAAAAGAAGATTTCGATAAAATTTACCAACTTACTCAAAAACCAATCCTGATTTGTGACTTTGCGGTACGCTTTTTGGACGGGGATAAGGACATCAGCGGATGGAAACCCGAACCCAATTCAATTGCCGGAGGAAAGGCCTATGCCCAATATATCAAACAGGCATTCGATACTGGATACGTCATAGGATCTTTTTGGTGCAATCCAGTGGATTCTGGGAGAGGATTTGGCAACACAGGTATAAAACAGGGGTTTTTCAAAAAAGATTTAGGTCCTCGGGTTGGATTGCATGAGTCGGTGAAAGAATTAAACCAGTTCATCCTTTCAAAAACTCCTTCAAACAAAAACAAAAGCTCGAAAAGTTTTCCGGCGCCATGATTTGGTCATTTTGCAACAGCAACAAATGATCATTTTCTCAGACTCTCGATCAAGAAATTTAATGGCTTTCCTTTCTTTCTCTTTGTCGACTCATAAATGATTTTTCATAAGGACAGGAAATATTTGTTGAAAACGAATGGGCTCAAATCACTTTCAACGGAATTGCCAACAAAGAAAGATTTTTCCCTCGAAAATCCAGAAAGGATGAACTGCAATTTTATCCGATCCTGTATTGACTTGATTAGTCGATAGAACAACGAGTTTAAATTCTTGAATTACTTTCTTTACAAAAAATTTGGTTTTACCTTTTTGATCTGGTTGATACCGACAGTGTTTCTCCTTCCGAAAAAGGATTTTGAAGGTAGAATCATTTATGTTTCGAACAATGGGAACGACGCCCACAAAGGAACTTTTCAAGAACCTATTCGAACCATATCGTCAGCCGCAAGAAGAGCACAACCCGGTGATGTCGTGATGGTTCTAGAGGGAACTTATCGTGAACGGGTGGCGCCTAAACGTGGAGGATTGGCGGGCCAACCCATCACCTACAAAGGCGAACCCGGAAAAAGGGTGTTCGTAAAAGGTTCTGAAATTTGGGAACCTGATTGGAAAATAGAAGAAGAGGGAATCTACTCGGCTCAACCGAACGAATCCCTTTTCAATGACAGAAGCAGGGAATATAAGGATCATCACAATCCATTCAAAGTTGAACTTGCCTCGACTCCCTTTCAAAGAGAAGGCATTCCCGAGGAAAAGAGACGAAAAGCTGGAGATCATAGAATGGAGCCTGAAAGTGAAAAAATTTCCTACACTTGTGGGCAAATATTCGTAGATGGGAAGCCTTACCTTGAAGTCCCCTTGAGAGAAGAAATGACTTTCGGAAAATGGTGGTATGATAAAAAAAGGGAAAGAATATTCATTTGTTTTGGTGAGCTTAATCCTTGGGACCTAATGGTAGAAATAACCACCAGACGTAGAATCTTTGCACCTGAAATAAAAGGGTTGGGTTATATAAACTTGGAAGGATTTATTTTTGAACATTGCGGAAATCAATATCCCACGGATTTTTGGAGGGTTGATGAAAATGCCCAGAAAGGGGCTGTTGGGACCGAAGCCGGTCATCATTGGACGATCAGACGGAATGTTATTCGATACTGCAAGACCTTCGCCCTTGATTGCGGAAGAGTGGATCGACACAGCATGACATTCTCAACTTCGCACAACAACCTGATAGAACAGAATTACATCTTGGACAACGGCTCGGCGGGAATTCTTAGCTACGGCTCTCGAAATTTGATTCTCCGGGGCAATGTAATTCTACGAAACAATTATCTAGGTTTTTCGGGCATCAAACGTTGGGAGCAAGGCGGCATCAAATGCCACAAACTTGAAAATGGTCTAATTGAGAAAAACTACATCGCATACAATCAAAAGTCCCCAGGCATCTGGCTGGATAATGAATTCCCTGACAGTCGAATCAATCGTAATGTAATCCATGACAACGGTACTCATGGAATCTTTATTGAAATGAGCGACTATAAATACGATCGACTTTTGATCAATGAAAACCTCATTTTTTCAAACAGAGAAAATGCAGTTTACATTCATGACGCTTCAGGGGCGACCTTCGCCAACAACCTGCTTGCACATGACGAAAAGAATTCGGACATTGGACAAATCGTTCATATTCGTCAGGTTAGCAATCGAGGCAAAACCCAAAATCATTCATTTTACAACAACTTATTCATCAGCGAATCCACAGGACTCAACGTAAATTATCCAGATTACAGGAGTGGTCTCCAAAGATTCGACTTTAACCTCTATGGATTTGCACACGAGCAACGCAATTTCTACATCAATGCCAAGAGCGAGCAACCGGCCCCATGGGATAAGGAAAGTTTTCAATCTCAGATTCTGAATGATCTTGGATTGAAACAAGCTCCCCTTGCTTTTGTTCGAAAAAAAGACACTCCTTCCTTGAATTTCAAGGAATGGCAGCAGTTTTGGAAAAGTCACAAACAAATCAATGACGCAAACAGCAATCTTATTGCGGGAATGCAAATGACCTACCAACCAGAAACTTTTTCCTTGTCCTTCGAACTTCTGACTCATCCGGAAAAGCTCACAGAAAAAAAGCCAAAACCAGCAGATAGGGATTACTTTTCAGAAGTGAAAACTAAATTTCGTCGGTTTCCCGCGGGACCTTTTCGCAACCCTCTGAAAAGTACAAATAATTTTATAATTTGGGAAGGTCTTCCCTTGATTAGCAAATCTTGCTTGCCAGACTCTGACTGGACATCCGAATCTAATAATTCAATGGCTAACTAAAATGTATTTAAAGCAGAAATGTATTTAATTTTTTTGCTGCCTCAGAATCAATTTTGACATTTCAATATCACCTGCATGTTCTAAGATTACAGATAGTTTTACTAAATAACCCATGCAAAAGGATAAAAGGAATAGGCATTTTAGGTAGGGAGAAAAGAAAACGTCTCGTGAGAGTCCGATACTCCTTCCTTCGATCATTTCATCCCTGTTGCATACCATGCAGATATGATCAAATCCGCTTGCAAACCTTGAATTTGCATATCCAAAGATGAATACAGAACGAAAGAACCCGAGGGCGCAACGCTCTAAATTTGTCGCTTCACATAACCGTCAATGAACTTAAGACCGAAAACTTGTATTCGAGAAGCTGGATGGAATCTTGGCTTTTCCTTCTAAATCGTTTATTATTATATTTTTATACCTCTATTCATGACATACGATCGACGACTGAAACGTAGAAGATTCCTACAGGGTGTGGGAGGATCACTGTTGGCTTTGCCTTTGCTTGAAGCAAACTCAGAAACTCGGAAATTCGTTTCGCCTAAGAGAATTACTGCTACGGGTATTTTCTACGGATTTGTCCCTGAGAACTTTCACCCTTTAGAAACGGGAGAAAATTACCAAACGCCTTTGTTACTCAAACCACTTAAAACCTTACGCAATGACTACACCGTTTTCTCTGGATTGGATCACAATCTTAGTGGCGGTCACAATGCTACGAAATTTTTCCTTTCTGGAATTCCAAGCCATCATTCCAAAGGATATAAAGAAGCCAACGTGTCCGTAGATCAAAAAGCAGCACATTTCGTAGGTGGAAAAACTCGTTATCCTTCACTCTCTCTTGATTCTGACCGTGGAAACGAACACACGCTTTCATGGTCGAATAAGGGCAACAACATTCAACCGATTCGAAGCCTCGAAAAACTCTACCGAATGCTTTTCAAAAAGGAAAGCCATCTTTCCCGTGGTCTCGCTGAGAGGGAATTGACTGACAGAAGATCCATTCTTGATTTGGCCAAGACTCAAGCAGATAGGTTTAAAAAAGGATTGGGAAAATCTGACTGTGATAAACTTGACCAGTATTTCACTTCCGTTCGTGAATTTGAGAAAAGAATCGAGCAGTCATCTCTTTGGTTAGACAAAGATAAACCTGTGACAGGCTACGCTTTACCGGAAAGTGCCGATTCTTTGACCCTAAAGGAAAGAACACCGCTTTTTTATGATCTCATGACACTTGCCCTGCAGACCGATTCCACCCGAGTAATCAGTTTGGCATTCACAAATCTGGGAAAGGAAAACGGTGGATTTGAAAATGTTAAACAAGGGTACCATACATTGTCCCATCATGGACAGGTAAAGTCTGCCATTGACGAACTTTCGATCATCGAAACTTTTCACATCGATCAATATTCTCGTTTTCTTGAGAAACTTAAGCATATCATTGAGCCTTGCGGGAAGTCTCTTCTGGATAGCACGATGGCATTATTGGGCAGTGGAATGAGTAATGCTAATTCTCATAGCAACCGCGATCTCCCTATTCTTTTAGCAGGCGGCGGTTTTGTTCACGGACAGCACCGACACTACGCCCGATCCGGAAAGCAATCCACACCACTATGCAATTTGTATCTTTCCATGCTTCAAAACTTTGGTCTTGAGATTGATCATTTCAACACCTCAACCGGAACCCTTACAGGCCTGGAAAAAATAGGTTGAGAGTCGTGCTCACTCGACTACATGCCTTTCTTTTGCCTGTATTCTGCTTCACAGCGGAAGGGCATGCCAAAGTATTGGAGATCGACCAAGAAGTACACGAGTATCTTTACAACTACTGTATCCAATGCCATGGCCCCGAAAAGGAAAAGGGTGATCGAAGTTTTCACCAACTTTCAGAAATCATATCCGGTAAGCATATGATTGATCTATCCGATCATGAGAATGTTTTTCTACTTCAAGATATTCTCGATCAACTTAACTTGGGAGAAATGCCCCCCAAGAAAAAGGATGTCCACATGCCTTTGATCAAAGAAACTCGACATGCGATCTCATGGCTCACAAAAACCCTCGTTGATCTGGAAAGACAAAGTAATGCCACAGAAACCGTGCTCAGAAGGCTAAATCGTCGTGAATATCGAAACACCTTACGAGACCTTTTTGATTTGAAATCACTACCCTTTGATTTCACAGAAAATTTTCCATCAGATGAAAAAGACCATGGGTTCTCGAACATTGGAGACCAACTGACGCTTTCCGCCCAGCATTTGGACGCATATCTGGAAGCAGCCGACCGTTACTTACGCATGGCTTTTCGCTTTGACGATGAAATTCCTCCCCAAAACCAAGTAATCCGACCCGAAGATTGGGGCTATCCGAGCAGGCAGGACAAAACTCCTTGGATGTACCGGGTCTACAAACCTAATCAGTATCTTGATTTCGCCGCAGGAAAAAAACAACTGTCAGACCACTTCGATTTAGGAACTTTTCCACATCATTGGTACAGGCGGACCAAAGGGATTCAAATACCCGGATACTACAGAATTTCTCTCAACGCCGAAGCCATACGCCGACTAACTCATCCGTATGATCCCAAAATGATTCCAACCGATCTTTCTTCGCCTATGCAGCTCGCTCTATTTATATCCAGAGGTTCGGAAGGATTGGGTTCGGATTCGGTAAAATCAAGGGCTAAAATTGGTCATTGGGACCTAAGTGATCACAAAAAAAATAATTACGAAGTTATCGTTTGGATGGATAATGAAGATGTTCCATTTCTCAACTGGGATAATGGACCTGGACCATCCGACTACTGGATGCGAGATATATGTAAAAAATACCACACGGATATTGAATTTCGTGGTAAACAAGGTTCTCATGCCTGGCATATCATTGGAAAAGATTTGGTTCCAGGTCGTGTCGTTTCAGATGTTTGGAGAGGCCCGGTCATCCGCTTGCATGATTTCAGTATTTATGGCCCTCTTCCTGGAACCTATCATTCGAAGGCGAAGGAAATATTTCTTGGAGGTGAAAGAGATCTTTCCAAGGTGAATCTTGAAACTGTATTTTCCCGCTTTGCCGAAAAAGCTTTTCGACGAACCATCACCATGCAGGATATTCGACCCTATCTAGATATTGAGAAGAATGCTCGCCATGAACTTGGACGAACACCTGAAGAAGCTTTCTTACTCGCCCTCAAGGCAATGTTGATTTCCCCTGATTTTTTGTACATCAAAGAAAAAAAATCTTATACTAACCAGCTGGACCCAATTGAAATCGCCACCCGTCTGTCCTATTTCCTTTGGTCCTCATTACCCGATAACGAACTTTTTCTGCTAGCCAAGGAAAACAAGCTTGAAAACAATACTTTGCTCAAACTGCAGATTGACAGACTTATGGATGACTCCAAGAGCGATTCCTTCATAGAGGCATTTGCAGAGTCTTGGCTACGCCTCGATAAGTTGGGAACCATGCCTCCAGCCCCGCTGAAATTTCAAGAATACTACCGATATGGGCTGAAAAAGTCCATGATTGAAGAAACTCACCTCTTTCTTGGGCATGCTATGGAAGAGAACATTCCGCTCACAGACTTCATTCACTCGGACTATGGATTCATCAACCAGGACCTTGCCCGTCATTACGGAATCAATGACGTCGAAGGAATTCATTTCCGAAAAGTGTCTTTTCCTGAAGATAGCGTAAGAGGTGGTCTTCTTGGTCAGGCCAGCATTCTCACTCTTACTGCAAACGGAGTAGATACGTCCCCTGTGATTCGAGGCATGTGGGTTCTGGAGAGTCTGCTGGGAACTCCTCCTTCTCCTCCTCCTCCAGACGTTGAGCCCATTGATCCAGACGTACGAGGTGCGGAGACCGTCAAGCAACTGCTTGAAAAACATCGGTCGGTTCAAGCCTGCGCGGATTGCCACAATAAAATTGATCCCTATGGATTTCCACTTGAGTACTTTGACCCAGTCGGTGGATATCGCCCAACTTACTACCAAACTCGTTTGTGGAAAAATTCCCTCCAAAGTACGCATTTGTTTCCGGGCAAAGCCATTGATGGTTCTTCCATTCTTTCGTCAGGCGAAAAGGTATTTGGTCCGCGAAGCCTGAAAGATGCACTTCTTGCAAAGAAAAATCAATTTGTTCAAAACCTCACCGAAAAGCTCCTGACCTATGCTACAGGTCGTTCAAAAAGCATCCGTGACCAGGAGGAAGCCAGGCAAATTACCCGTATCGCCTTATCGGAGAACTATGGATTCAGGGATTTGATAGTCAAAGTAGCCTGTAGTCCTGCTTTTTCCCGAAAATAGTTCACGCTCACACAGCATTTACTTGTGAAGAGTCGTTTCAAATGACTTTTTATTATATTTGTAAATGGCCTACAGACCTACCTTTTTTAGATCCTAATGAGATTTTTTTTCCTCTTTCCAGTTTTTTTCGCCTTTCTGCGGGCAGAAAATACTTTCTCACCAATCTGGGATTCATCTAAACTACCAAAGACCGCGATTGCTCTTTGGAAAGATTATGATGCAAGATCTGAAGATCTTGAAGTTAAGATCATCAAGGAGTGGAAAACCGATGAAATTACCACCCGTTATCTGACCTTCAGGGTAGGTCGGTTCAAGGGTGAGAATTCCCGCGTAAGTGCTTACTACTCTTTTCCCAACACACCAGGCAAGCACCCGGCCTTCGTCTGGACTCACGGAGGCGGGCAACGGGCCGAACGTAAACGAAGCATCTATTTTGCAAAACAGGGATTTGCAAATATCGACGTCAATTGGCTTGGAAGATCTGTAGAAGAGGATATTGAAACGAATACCAACTGGGGAAAAGTTGATCCGACGCAAGGTCCCCGCTTTTATCCCAAAGCCTTGCGAAATGGCTGGAAGGTAAATCTACAACCTGATGAATTTTCCATTGATCCAATATCTAGTCCTCGTAATTCAAATTGGATTCTTCTCTCAATGGCGGGTCGACGGGCGATTACTTTTTTGGAAAACCAGTCAGAAGTAAATGCGGACAGAATCGGATTCGCTGGCTACTCCATGGGGGGCATGATAACTGTGCTAACTGCAATTGACGACCGTTTAAAGGCAATAGTTCCCCTTGTCGGAGGAACTGGATTTAAGTTCGTTGATTTTCCGGGTGGGATCGTTGGCAGCAGCAAACGTCATCAATTTCAAAATTTGGAAGCGTACAAGAACGTCATCGATCCTCAAGCCTATTGGCCCCACATAAAATGTCCGGTCGCGTTCATTACCTCTTCCAACGATTTTCATTCCACCTTTGAAAGAATTTATCGATCGATGGATTTGCTTCCGCATGACGAATGGAGAATATCCTCCAATGTTCACTTTAATCATCGACTTGGACCCGAAGAATGGTCCGTGCTCAACCTTTGGTTCAAGAAATATTTGAAGGATGAAATAGTTGTAATTCCGGAAACTCCACCATCCAACTTCTCAATAGACAAAGGAATTGCGACTTTCTCGCTATCTCCAAAAGAGATCGATCTGCTGGCTGAAATCAAAATCTTCTACAGCTACGACCCGAATTCCCGGACCCGTTTCTGGCATCTGGCTAAGGCAAAAAAAAAGAATTTCACCTGGACCACGAAAATTCCTCTATTTCCTAAGCTTCCACTCTATGTTTTTGGCCGTTGTCTCTATCATTTAGATCAGCAAATGACTCTGCAAGTTGGGAATACAAAAACTTTCTCCATCAATTCAAAAGAAGCAATTTATGAACCGGACAACATTGACCTAGGGGAATTTTCCAAATTAGAAAAGAGCGGATTGATTGAGGACTTTTCAAATGGAACCACTGACTGGTCCAGCCCCAACGGCGAAAGCATCACAACCTACAAATTTCAGAATCCCATGATCTTTCGGTCCATTGACAAAATTCTTTCCATCACCATCGATCCACAAGACCGAGACCACCTGCTGCGTCTGCATGTTGGAAGTGCATTTCTAAGTAGAGAAAAAAACCTAGGAAAATTCAGCTATGAGACAAAGGTTTCCGGAAAAGGAAACCGACGGGTTTTGATTGAACGAGGTGATTTCAAGAGCGAAAGCGGCAAAGAATTGGAATGGGACAAGATTTCCACTTTTAGTGTGAGCATGTTCGAAGAAAAAAATCGCAAAACACTCCGCCTCACAGACCCCGCCAATCATTCCATTCTGAAAAGAATAGAACTGATCGACTTACCATAGTTAGTGTCTGTAGATACGGCCTAATCGTATTACTTTCCTTGGAGTGGTCCAGCTAAAGGTGGAGTCTCGAAAAATTTTCCCTTTTCCACCAGACGCGGATCCTTGCTTTCACGAAGGTGGTTCAATAGCCGATTGCGTAATTTGTTCAGAGTTTGCTGATAATTGGGATTTCCCGCCAAGTTGTTCATTTGGTCCGGGTCTTTCATCACATCGAAAAGTTCCTCGCGTGGGCGCTTTCCATAAATTTTTTCATAAAGTTTCTTCACCATTGGATTCTTTCGGTTTGAAATTATCCAGGCTTTGGTTGGTCCAGCATCTTCGTCAGCCAGAGTGATTCGTGTATTTGATTCCATTTCATTGGTCGAAGGTTCATTTGGTCCATCCAAAAGATAGGGATCGCCAAGAGGCCATCGGTTGGGTCGGAAATTAATAATGAACTGAAATTGCTTAGTGCGGATTGCCCTTTGAGGGTAAGGTAAAAAACCCGGTCGGGCAGTCTCAACATGACGTTCCCGACCGGTGAACACGGCATCGCGGGCTGGATCGAGCCACCCTTGCTTCTTTGATTTCAATAACTTCCACAAACTCTGAGCAGACATGCAATTTGGAATTTTCACTCCCCCCGCTTCGAGAAAAGTCGGCGCCAGATCTGGGAGGCTCACAAAATCATCCACAACCCGTCCCCCAAATACACTTGGACCGGCTATGGCAAGAGAAACTTGGGTGCCGAAATCATAAAGATTACATTTTCCATGTGGAAATCCCGGAGGTCCATGATCTCCACTCACTACGACAAGGGTATGGTCGTATTCGCCTGCCTTCTCAAGCTCCTCGATTAAGATACCCAATGCGCAATCAAAGGCGGTAACTTCGCCCATATAATCTGCCAAGTCTTCACGTACAGGATGAACATCAGGCAAAAAGGCGGGCATTTTCCCCTTGAGATCATCAGGGTCGATGCCCCACAATTTCTTCCCAGAGCCCTTGGTCCACTTTCGATGAACATTGGTCGGTCCGAACCAGTAGGCAAACGCTTGTTCCTTTTTTCTACTCCGAAGGAATGATTGAAAGTTTCTCCTCACTTCATTGTAAAGAACTTCTTTCGCTTCCACATGGTCTATTCCTCGAGACACCTGTCCCGAAACGAATTGTGAAAACCCATTGAATTTTGTTCCTGCTTTCTTAAACTCATGAGCATTCCCTCCTATCCCTGCATTTCTTGGAGTGCCCGGTGACCAAACTTTATAGGTGTAACCGACATGGTAGTTCGCATCCTTAAGCAGCAAGGGCCAGGTTGGAATCTGATTGTCCCAAACTGCCCCTCGCAGAATGGATCCTCTTCCTGTCTCCCAAAAATTTCTTCCGGAGAGAATGGAACTTCTGCATGGCGTACAGGAGGGAGAATTGACGAAGGCATTGGTGAACAAAACTCCACCCTCGGCCAGTTTGTCGAAATTCGGAGTCTTTACGACGTCGTTGATCCCCCCCGCTCCTTCAATTCTTGCATAAATGGAAGCTTGGCGCCCCCAATCATCGGCGAAAGCAAAAAGAATGTTGGGTGGTTTTGCATACAATGAAATCACCGAGAGAAACAGGAGAGATGAAATGATTCCAATCATAAACTAATAATTTGTAAAAAAAGTACCTTGTAGAGAGATCCCCAAAGCGCAAAATTCGAATTTTGGGGATGCAAGAGATTCATTTAGTATATTAGAGACGAACCTTTAGGTTGTTAATGAGTCGCATTACCTGGATCATGGATTCAACCATTTTCTCCTCCTCAAGGGAACTGACGGAAAAGACGATTCGATCCGCCGGACAGCCAGCATGACCAAGCGCGGAGTCATAATTGGTCCACATTCCATTGAGATAGAATTGGGTCCACATATGATAGACCAATACATTTTGCATCCCCTCGAAATGATTGGCGAATACTATTCCCGTTGCCACACGGCTTGGAATTCCCAAAACACGACCCAAAGCCGCAAGCAGGACCGAGTGTTCCGTGCAATCCCCTTTTCGCGTCCTGGCTACTTCGCTTGCGGTTGCAAAACCAACGGAAAAATTTTTGGAAGTGATGTAATTACGTACGAAAAAAGTCAACTCTTCTGCAATTTCAAAGGGAGAAGCTGCGTTTCCCTTTGCTTTTTCAGCAAGTCTTCGAATCACAAGATCCGAAGTGTCAATATATAGATTTGGCTCCAAAAAAGAATTTGCTTCAATCTCTTCTTTAACTGAAGTCACTCCTTGATCTCGAAAAACCATAACTTGCACTGACTTATTGTTTCTTTGCTCCACTATCTGGTGAGGACCTTCAAACAATTGCCCTTTCCACTCTCCTCGAATCGTTTCCAATATAAAAGCATTCTTTTCGCTTTCCAATGACAGGGGTTTATTCAAGGGAATGACTGAGTTAATCAATATTTCGTGAGCTTCCTCTTCCATTGTGGTCGCTTTTTTTTCGGGAACTTTCACCAACAGGATATTCATTCCACCCATCTCCATTTTGATTTGAACCCCGATACCTTGAGGATCGAACCATGATTTCGTAAGGATCGAACCGAAGGAACTCTTCATTTCCATATCGACCTCGTATGCAGAGATTTTCTGGCCACCAAGTTTAATTTCCTTCCTTCCGTAACAAACAATTTTGGTAAGCACTGGAACCTTCATTCCCAAGTCCGGAGAATACACTTTGATTTCATAGGTTTTACCGGCTTCCATGAAGCCTTGTTCCATCAGCTTTCTCTGAAGCCCCCAGCTCATAACAGCTTCCGAATCAAAAAAGTATCGATTTCTCTTTCCCGTAAAGATTTGTTTTTCATAAACCACCAGACTCCTTCCTTCCACCCAACCTTTTTTTACAACGGGGATCCCGGCCATATTTATAGTGGTCGAAAATTCAATCAATTGCCCATTCATCTTTTCAAGAGTCTCCTGCTCAACTGAGACTTCGATCCCTTGGCCAGCCCGGCTCATTTGCATCACAAACTCATTCTCACTTTTTACTCGATCTCCATCTTGGTACATTAGCAGATGTGCATAACCCACCTTTGCCTCTCCCAAATAGACTTCATACCAAACATCGAAAGGAGAAAAAATATCCAGCTTTTCCACCGCCCCCACGAAGGGTGAAAGGAGCGTTGTGAATAAGCCAGCAAGTAATCTTACAAACATGGCCAAAAAATCAGCTTTGCGAGATTCAGATGAATTCGTTGATCAGATTTTCCAGCATTTCCTGTCGACCACTCGCCAGAGATGGCTCGCCACTATTTAATGCATACTGGTCCAATTCCGCAAAACTTGTGGTACCGGCTTCAATCTTCTCACCAATGTCACTGTCATAACTGGAATAACGATCCTGCAAAAACTGGGCCAAACGTCCATCTTCACGAATAGCGTGGGCCACCTTCAGTCCACGCGCAAAGGCATCCATACCTCCGATGTGGGCATGCATCAAATCTATTGGTTCATGAGACTCGCGCCGGCGCTTGGCATCAAAATTTAAACCACCGGTGGTAAATCCGCCCATTCCCAAAACCACCAACATGATTTGGGTAGTCAAGTAGACATCGGTAGGAAATTGATCGGTATCCCATCCTATGAGGGTATCTCCAGTGTTTGCATCAATGCTTCCCAAAGCACCCGCATTCGCTGCCACGGTGAGATCATGCTCCATGGTATGCCCAGCCAAAGTGGCATGATTGGTTTCAATGTTCAATTTGAATGAGTCCATCAAACCAAACTCACGCAGAAAGTTTAAACAAGCTGCGGAATCGCTGTCATATTGATGCGTGGAGGGTTCGCGAGGCTTGGGCTCAATGTAAAAAGGTCCGTCAAAACCAATGCTCTTGGCATAATCCACTGCCATATGCATGAAAGTGGCCAGATGTTCAAGTTCGCGTTTCATATTGGTGTTGAGAAGGGTCGAATAACCTTCCCGTCCACCCCAAAACGTATAGCCCAAACCATCCAACTCCTTGGTCACATCCAAAGCTTTTTTTACTTGAGCAGCCGCATAAGCATAGACTGATGCGTTAGGTGAAGTTGCCGCCCCCTGAGCATATCTCGGATGAGCAAAAAGGCAGGCAGTCCCCCACAGCAATCGTATCCCGGTTTCGGCCTGTTTCTGCTTCAACTTGGCTACCACCTTGTCCAAAGCATCATTGGACGCAGCCAAATCATTTAGCTCGGGTGCAATGTCTCGGTCATGAAAACAATAAAATTCAATTCCCAATTTTTCCAGGAATTCAAAGAATACGTCGACTCGAGAGACTGCGTTTTCCACGGAGTCACTTCTGTCATCCCAAGGCATATGGGCGGTACCCTGTCCGAACGGATCCGCCAATTCATTGCGCATGACATGCCAATACGCAGCTCCAAAGCGCAAGTGATCCTTCATCTTTTTTTCACCGACTTCCTCAGATGCATTGTAGTGCTTGAAAGCAAGAGGATTTTTCGAGCTGGGTCCTTCGTATTGAATTTTATCGCAATTGAAATGTTGCATGGGATTTGGGCTTGGTGGGATTACTAGGAAGAATGAATTATACAGAATCAAAACTTTTTTGGAAACCGTATTTTGCGTATTTATTCTGCCTACACTCGATAGTGAGAACTTAAACTACATTCCCTGTTTGAGATCCGAAGAATTGATATTGAATCTCATCCGTCGATTTATCCTAAAATTTTTATTCGACCAATTTCCTTAAGAGTACTAAGCACAAAATATGCTTGAAAAAACCACTTTCCTTGTTGGAAGCAAGAAGTTCTCAGCTGTTTTGACAGGAATCGTTCTACTTCTTTTGATTCCCCTCATCGTCAAATTCGTATTTATCGTCTTATCCGAGAGTAATGAAAACAACAAGGTCGAAGAGCTTGTAAGAGATCAAGAAAACATTGCTTTGATCCTAATTGGTATCGGGAGTTTTCTTCTCGGACGGACTGTACTTTTGAAGTGGCTTGACGACTTTGCAAACCCCGAGGTCGAACTTACCGACACCTGCAAGAAATGTGAGATCAATGGTTTTTTCCTAATAGCCTTGGGGAGTTTCATGGAAATCCTCGATCAATTGATCCTGCATGTGGAAGGTATGTTTGAGGTTGGAGTGATTTTGGAACTAATCTTTAATTTCCCCTTGGATCTTCTTTCCACACTTATCCTTGGGAAGTTATTTATTTACCTTGCTTTTGACAAAACCAGTTCATCCTAAGTAATTGTACTTTTCAGTTTATGGTAATGGCGCTTCGGTTTTCGATCAAGCAAATTGAATCTCAACGATCGCTTTGACGCATGAAATGGACCTATGGTTTCCGTTCCAAACGTTCCCCAACCAACTCTACTCTGTCGGCGGTGATGCCACTCAGTCCGAAGGTCGTGAGCCAGTCCATTGTAGACTGTACTACGACAATGAAAATCTTTTGAAATTACCATGAAGTCTTTTTCACCAGAAACCTTTTTTCGCACCCAAGACCGAATCAAAAGCACTTAAGCCTGCTGAATCACGGGGAATTCTGCCTGCGGGTATTCCATGTTTAATCCATTCTGTTTTCATTACATACAGTTCATTCCAAGATGAGTCTGCATTGTTGCCGCTGAACAAGAAAAATTCACCTTTTTCACTTGAAATAGGCTCATAAGCGACTTTCGTGGAATCATAGGATAGAGGTATTTTCTTCCCCCCGTGAGTTACATGATGCCAACCCAGAACCATCACATCCTCATGCCTAGCCACCTCGCTGGTCTTCTCAAAAACAACTTCCTCAGCAGAGCTTAAGATCGAGATATTCTTAAAGAAACAAGATCAAAAAGTAACCAAAGCCATGATTCATAATCCCCAAAGCACCCTTTGAAAGAGTGCATATCAACAATTTCTGATCTAGTTTCGAAGAAAAATTTCGCTGGCGACAACTAATTGAACAAGATCCCTAAGACCCAATTCTTCTTCCAGCAGGTCCCCTACGATCGCATCAATCTCAGGTCGATCTCCACTGTTTAGTCTTCGTCCTATTGCATAGGTAAGGAGCTTCTTGGTCAAGCAACGGATGAACACGTCTTCCTGTTCAATGACTAGTTCTCTAAATTCACGACTGGAGGAAAAACTCTTTCCGTTGGGCATTTGACCCGATGAATCCACCTTAAGACTTCGGTTGTAATTTTCCCGCCATGCCCCAATGGCGTCATAGTTTTCCAAGGCAAATCCTGCCGGATCTATCTTGTTGTGACATTGCGCACAGGAAGCATCCGCGCGATGTCTGATCAGTTTTTCTCTAAGTGTGGTTGCTCCGGTGACGTCAGGTTCGATTTCCGGAACGTCGTCCGGGGGGGGGAGGAGGAGAGTAATCCAAGAGTTTGTTCATTACGTAAATACCACGAATGACCGGAGAGGTGTCCACACCATTCGCCGACGCAGTCAAAAAGCTACCATGACCAAGAATTCCACCGCGTTCGGCCCCAGCCAGGCTGACTTTTCGAAATTCATTTCCCTCCAGCCCAGCTATACCATAATGAGCAGCTAGTTCCCGGTTTATGTAACTGTAATCCGCAGTAAGCAATTCCAAGGGACGAAGATTTTTCTTGAGTACATTCTCAAAAAGAAGTTCCGTTTCTTTCCTCATTGCACTCTCCAAATTATCCCGATAAAAACTTGTGAATTCTCTGGAAGGGGGCATTTTTCCGATGTTGTCCAGTTCAAGCCAAACACGCAGAAAGTTACCTACAAAGCGTTTTCCCTTGGGGTCAGCAAGCATGCGGTCTACTTGTGTAGTTAAAATAGCCGGATTCTTCAGCTTTTCTTGCTCCGCGAGTTTAAATAGTTCAGCATCCGGCATGGAAGACCAAAGAAAGTAGGAAAGTCTCGAAGCCAGTGCATAATCATTTAATTCTCCCTCGCCTTCATTAAGGTAAAGAAAACCTGGTGCGGAGAGGATGGTTTGAAATCCTAGTTGCAGCGACTCCAGGGAAGACAAGCCCTCCCTCAGTTTCGCTTTAATCATGCCCAAGATAGGACTTAATTCACCCTCAAGCGGAGGACGACGAAAAGCAAACTTGGCAAATTGGGTCAGCCGCTCTTCAATAATTTCAGCACTTAAATCCTGCGGTGTAAGCTCATCGTAGAGAGCCTCGTGACCTAGAGGTGGCCACTCATCAATGTGAGGACCATCCACTTGTATTTCCCATACCCGAAGAACCGGTCCTTTGTAGGCTCTGAGGGTACCATGCCAGCGTTCATAACCTTTCTCCTTCGCGGATTTCATCTGGAGAAAAGGTTGAAATTCGGGAAATTTATCGGCTTTATTCAGCAACAACCGAACCAATCGCTTAGCCGCTGCCGTTCCGTTACGGAATCGAACCTCAGGCTCAAATCCCTTTTCCATATACCCAGTCCATTCAAACCATTCCGGCTCGGCCTCTTTCAATTCAAACGAAGTCAATGAAACTGATTTTGTAACATTTCCGCTTGTCCCGGCGGTGCTTCCTTTTCGATCCACAGAAGCAAGCTCCATCACCAGTGGATCCCCATTCCGAAAATCACCCAGAATTTTTCCGTAGGGATGTAATCGGTTAACTGCCGCCGCCTTCACCCTTATGGTATAATTTCCACTGTGGGGAACCCCGCCGGCTTTATTCAAGGGTAAAAAGCCCAAGTGCCCGCCTCGATAAAAGCGACCATAAAGATCGGTGTAGGGAGTTTCAGGTTCGAAGCGGTAACGGTCTACTTTAAAAAGTTTGGGCAAACCATTGGATTTCTTTCCTCTAAAGTAAAAGGGTGATTTTTGTATATAGCTTTTACTAACTGGTCGGTTTTCAAACTTCGTGGCCCGGGTAATTGCTCCTTCTGCGGCCGGAAAATATTTTTCCAGTAACAACCCGGAAGTTACCAACTCAGCCCCGTCATTATCAAATCCATCCACATATACATCCGCTGGAAAATCGGCAGATGGGTTCCAGGACTCAGTATTTAGTTGGAGCAGGTCACTGATTGTATTGGAATATTCAAACTTATTCAGACGACGCAAAACGGTATGATTACTAATCCCGGAAAACTTCTCCCGAGCCTCGGCTATCTCATGGGTAATTAAATCAATTATCGCAAGTCTCTCAACTTCACTTGGCTGAGAGACATGCTCGGGTGGCATTTCTCCCAAATTCAGCTGATCTACAATTTCCTGCCAAAGTTCCTGTTCCCGGAAATCCTGAATCGATGAGGATAACAGGTCGAAACGACGATCCGCTTTCTGTTTTTCTTCACCGTGACACTGGTAGCAATACTTACTGACAAATTCTCTGGGATTGGTATTCGTGACTAATGGATATTTTTCCTGTTCTTTTAAGGCATTCTGTACATAAGCTTGATCTGGTCCCGAAAGAATGGATAGCGGAAAAAGGAATTGCTTGGAGTCACTTCTTTCAATGATAACCTTTTCCCCTGATCGGCTAATTAAATGTGCCTGTATTTCTACTCCTTCGCTTGAGGTCCAAGTACGGAGAGGAAATTCAGCGGAAAAACATTGGAGTCCGAAAACCAATAAAAGAAAAACCGAAAGCAGGAGATTACTCGAATAACTGCAAGCTATGAACCCATAACGGGATCGATCAAAGAATGCCAATCTCAACATTACTTAGGAAAAATTCAGCCCGGAAAAAGTACCGGTGCTCTTCCCAAAATTATCCCGTTCCACTCCAAACCATTGTAGTGCGGACAGCCAAAGGTTACTCAAAGGTATCCGTTTATGATGCTCTTCCGGAGAAATAATATGCCCCTTGTGATTTAATCCACCCCCTGCCATCAGCACGGGTAAATTCTTATTGCTGTGCCTGGATCCGTCACTCATTCCGCTACCCACGATCACCAGGGTATCATCAAAAATCATGGCTTCCTGCAACTTGGTAAACAACCGATTTACCTGGCTAAAAATATAATCCTCCGCAACCTGTAACTCCGCCAGTTTGTCCTCTCCCTTACTGTGATGCGAAAGCCCATGATAGCCGTAAGATACTCCATCCAAATCGGTGGTGGTAAATCCAATTGGAATCTCAAAGGTGGCAACCCGGGTGGAATCCGTCTGCAAAGCAAGGGTGAGTAAATCAAAGAATAAAGGCATCTCCTCAATATCCATCCGTTCTTCATCGGTGATTGGACTTATTCCGGGCTCAGGCTTTGGCCGGTCAAGCCATTCCTTGGACATTTGCAATCGGAGTTCGACCTCGCGCACCGAAGTCAGGTACTGATCCAATTTATCACGATCAAAACCGTTGATTTTTCCCTGCAAGGATTTGGCGGAACCCATGAGAGCGTCCAGTACACTTCCCCGATGGGTTAGTCGGTTACGCTCAAGATTTCTTTCCAACTGCGAGGACTGGGTAAACAAGGCATTAAACAAACGAGCCGGGCTGTTAACCGGTGGAATTCGTACGCCAGTACGGGTCCAGCACATATCAGTACCCTCCCCAATTCCGGCAGTGATGGATGGAAAGCGGGCGGCGGTGCCGACATGTTCCGCAGCAATCTGATCGAGGGAAACATTTTTCTCCGGGAAACCCTTGGATTCTTGTTTTTTTACCCCGGTAAGAAAAGAATTTACTCCGCCATGTCCCCCACCCACATCATGATCAAGGTGAGAAAAAACCGTGAAATTTTTCCGATGCCCTTCAATATTTTTCAGGGTTGGACTGGGTATGTAGTTCATTCCACTTTGCTTGGGGAAGAAAGCTCCGGGATAAAATCCCAAATGATTACCTACCGTTAAAATCCGTTTGCTACGAGTAGGTTTGATCGAACCCAATACCCTGGAAGATCCGCTTTCCAGAAACGGGAGGGCAAGACACAAACCCGCACCTTTCAAGAAGTTTCTTCTGTTAGCAAGACCCACTGTTTTAATATCCATGAAAGTTAATATACAAGATCCTTATTCTCTGACAATTTTTTTACCCAAATTGATGAAATCCTGTGTTTGGAAATTGTAGTGAATACACGGAAGCTTCCTTCGAAAAGGAAGAAATCATTCTCCTGGATTCATAAACCAAACAACATTCTGACTTCTTTGACCAGCAACGAGGATGTCATTTGCTCCATCACCATTCAAATCAGTGATCATCGTATCATAACCCATTTGATTGCGATGGAGTACGTGACGAGTAAAGTTGCCTTTTCCATCATTCTCGTACCACACCGCTAGTTTGGATTCGTACCCTACTGTACTCATATCTATGTCCCCATCCCCATCGATATCCCCAAAATCCGTTGAGTGAGTGGAATCAATGGTTTCGTCAATCATATGCTCTATCCAACCCGGGCCTTCAAACCAAAGCACGCCAACACCATGCCCTCGAGTAGCCAGGACATCAATCATGCCATCTCCATTGACGTCTGCCGGAGCAGCATGAGTGGCTCCAAATTGCTTGCCGGCGCCTGGGAGCATTTCACGTCTCCAAGGCCGAGTGGGATCTACGTTAGAATAGTAAATCGCAAAATAATTTCCATCGTCAAAAGGTTTTCCTTTAGCACCCATTGCAAAGTCGACCAAGCCATCCCCATCGACGTCACCAAAGTCAAAGTAGTGACTGCCGCCTTGGGCTGTTCCTTTGGCTATTGGTATAACCTCCCACTCAATCGATCCAGCAATGACTTGCTGGGGCTTTAGCCAAAGGACCGAGCGAGAGTACGGTCCTTTGTCCTCGCTGAAATCGTTGGTAATCAAATCATTCCTCCCATCTCGATCAATATCAAAGGATCGGATGCAATGAACCCCGAAGATCTGTTCGGTAATCAGATGCATTTTCCACTGTGTCTCGGTCGGAAGCTCATTCGGACACTCAAGCCAAAAGATCTCACGAACATAGGAACCAACAAAATCGAGATCTCCATCTTGATCAATGTCATGCAACACACAATGAATGCAGCGGGGTTTCATTTTGGCATATTTGGGCGTGGCTTCCGCAAATACAAAAGACTTGTCATATTTCGGACCGAAATACATGAAGAATTTTCCCTCGGCAGAAAAAAGAATTTCCTGTTTCCCATCCCCATCATAATCGTGAGCAGTCACCGAATTAACATGGGAACCAGAATAGATTTCCTGAGCATTCCAGCCTGCTTCCTCTCCCAATCCAGTCCTGACAAAAGATATGAGGACAATGAAAATAACCGTTGTTCTCATTTTTGTTCCATTGATTATTTTTTGCCAGACCATAAGTCCGCGGACGGATCATAATTTGGATTGGGCTTCATCATCTGTGCGCCGACTTGCTTGCGCCAACGATGAAGTTTGCCAACAAGCTCCTTTGTTTTCTCAACTTCGATCATTGCAAGGTCCTCTTGCTCCCCGATGTCCTTGGTTAGGTTAAAAAGTTGAAGAGTTCCGTTCTCGAAATATTCGAGAAGTTTATAATCCCCATCCCGAATCGCACCACCCGGACTTTGCATCCCATGATTACTGTAATGTGGAAAATGCCAGTAAATCGGCCCACGATCCATTTCCTTGCCCTTGACCAGCCGGGTAAAGCTCTTTCCATCAATCTTCTCAGGATCGTAAGGCAAACCAAGCATTTCCAAAATGGTGGGAAAAAAATCAGTACTGACCACCGGTTCATCGCAGACGATATTCTTTTTTCCTTGGTGGGGCCATTTTACAATCATGGGTACCCGAATCCCACCTTCATAAAGCCAACCTTTGGCTCCACGCAATGGAAGGTTGGAACTCGAAGTCGCAGTATCCAGTTGTTTTTTTTGAACTACCCGGGCAGGGGTTCCATTCATCACCGACATACCCCCATTGTCAGACATGAAGAATACAAGGGTCTTTTCCACCAGTCCATGCTCCTTCAACTTAGCCATCAAAGTACCTAGGCTCTGGTCGACTGCTTCGACCATTCCGGCAAACTCAACATTATTCTGCTTTTGCTTCACTTTGACCAGGTCATTGGAGTAGGTTTTGTAACTGTCTGCATACAAGGGTCTTTTTATCAGTTCATCCAATTCTGCCCGAGTAGGAAAAGTCGGACTGTCCGGATTGCCTTCGAGAATGTAATCGGGCCCAAGTTGAGGCTTCATTCTGGCTAATTTCTTTCTGTATTTTTTCACCAGATCCGGACGACCATGAATCGGGTCATGGACCGAGAAATGGGACATGTAGAGGAAGAAAGACTTGTCCTTATTGTCGTCGATGTAGATGGCCGCCAATTCCGCCAAGCGATCAGTGACATACTCACCCCCATCAAGACCGGGAATTTTTTGGGGGTGGTAGAATCCTCTCCGGCCCAAGTTAGAATTTACGGAATGCGGAACATGAAGATCAAAGCCATGTTCGGTTGGACTGGTGCCTTTACCCAAGTGCCACTTGCCAAATAGAGCCGTAGCATAACCTTCCTTCTTCAAAACCTCGGCCAAGGTATTTTCCTTGGGGTCCAGTGCCATGGCCTTATCAGGATTTAACAACAACTGATAAGGTCGATCCGAGCGCCCGTTGAGCCACTCGGTAAGGTTCATGGTAGCTGGGTATTTCCCAGTGAGAATGCTGGCCCGGGTTGGTGAACAAACATGACAGGCGGCATACCCAGAGGTAAATCTTACCCCCTCCTTAGCCAGGCGATCGATATGAGGAGTTTCATAGAAGGAGGAACCGTAACAACCCACATCGGACCAACCCAGATCATCGACAAGAAAGAAAACAACATTGGGTTTTCCAGCCAAAGTCTGAAAAGTACCAAAAGCGAATACAAAGAGAAAAAATCCAATTAGATTTCTCATTTGGCATCTCCCTTTCGTGTCATGTAAACATAGTAGGCACTCAACATGAGTTCATCCCGCCCCTTGAACCAGGTATGCAGAGCAGTTGGGCCTTTTTTCAGGTTCATGGTGAAGGTAACACCCTTGTCCTTGGGAGTGACCCTTTTGCTCAATCCCTCGAACTGATAAGCTTTTTTTTCATCAATCCTCAAATGGTTGTGACCACTGACAAATAACATAGCCTGAGTAATGGGTAAAGCGGTACCACTGCCATCGGGCAAAGTCCCGCTGACCGATCCGTCCGCTTCTTTGGGCCAGCGCCTTAGTTCGATCTCATACTCCCCTGCCCTTGCCACTTCGATTAACCAATAGCCGTTTTTCAATACCCCCCTTCGGATTTGCCCCTGCTGATCTACGAAGACGTCGAGCCATTCGGTGGCTGACAACTTGCTCGGGTTCTCGTACTCAGATCCTACGATTATCCTCTGTTCATCATTTGCCAAGTGCTTCACCCCTTCCCACCAGGAGTATAATTGCTGTCGCATTTTCGCCACCACTTTGGGATACTGATCAATCACATTTTCCTGCTGCAGGGGATCGGATGTAAGGTCGTAAAGTTCCCGATCTTCGAGCAAGCGCCAGCGTTTCCAGAGAACTGCTGCCTGATCGGCCCGCATCTTGGTTTGAGAATGAGGCGATGGATAATTGGAAAAGCCCGGCATACGACTGTAGTTAATTATCAGAATGCGATCGTCGGAGACCTGCTCTTTCCCTTGAAGGACGGGTGCCAGACTCATACCATCAAACTTGGTTTTTTTCTTAGGTTTGATTCCGCATAAATCCAACAGGGTTGGCAACAGGTCCTGAACCTGAGTTAGGCCACCAACATCCCGGGGTTTGCCAAATCCTCCTTTTGGCCAGCGAATAAAACAGGGAACCCGATGACCACCCTCCCAGATCTCAGTCTTTTTTCCCCGCATGCCGGCATTGTAATACTGGGGTCCGAGCAGGCTACCATTGTCTGTTTTGAAGATTAGAATCGTTTCTTCGGCCAAGTTCTCATCTTCAAGAAATTTCATGAGCTTACCCAGGTTCCAATCTATATTGCGAATCATTCCCAAATAGAGAGCCAGGCGCTTTTTGAAACTTTGATCTAGGTGATCAAACTTGGACTGAGCAAGCACCTCCGCAATCTCCTTGCGGTCCTCTTCCTTGGGCCAAAAGGGACCATGAGGAGTATTGGTGGCAAGATAACACATGAACGGCTTTTTACTTTTCGCGGACTCCAACATGAATCGCATTGCCTCATTGAAGAAAACATCCGCACAATATCCTTTGAACCTCTTTTCCTTTCCATTTTGAATGTAAATGTCGTCAAAATAATCATTTCCCCAATAGGCGGGAACGGAGGGAATCGATGAGGAAGGATACCACACACTTTCCTGAAAACCCCGGTCCTGTGGCCTAAAGGGATAATTGGCTCCCAGGTGCCACTTTCCAAATATACCGGTTGAGTAACCCGATTCCCCATAGAAATCGGCAATGGTGGAAACTTCGGGTCGGAGAAGGGCCCGACCGCTACTGACGTTAACCGCTCCGTTTCGAGCAGCATCCAAACCGGTAAGGAGTTGACCACGAGTCGGAGTGCACATGGGAGAAACATGATAATCGGAAAGACGAAGGCTCTGGCCATAAAGACGGTCGAGGTTTGGGGTATGTAGGATCGGATTCCCATGGGCGGAAATTTCAGGATATCCCTGATCGTCCGTCATAATTATCAGGACATTTGGCTTTCCCCATAGGTTTAATCCAATTGACAATGAACACAATATGGCTGCTGTATTATTCATCTTTGTTTTTCAGATGTGAGCAGATCGGGGGGAAGGGGAGCCACTTTCCAACCCGAAAACTTTGGCATCCGGTAAAAAGGATAATAATCCCACAAAGCTGGTTTGCCGTTGATGCGTGGATCTCCCGTTCTCCTGAGATGCTGATCCAACCTTTCTCTAAGTTGTCTACGGATCTTTTGAAGCTCCTTGGAATAAGCCAAGTTTCGAAGCTGGTGAGGATCGTCGGATAAACGGTAGAGTTCCTCTTCAGGTCGCTTTCCAAATGCGAGATCCGCGAGATTTGCATACTTAGGATCTTCCATCATCAAAGACTTAGTGGGAGACGGATTCACTTCTCCGTAGCGAATGTGACGAACGCAATGTTTTCTTTCAGGAGATCCAGCCGGCCAACGATCCGGGTAAAAGTTTCGGACATAGAGATAATCTTTCGTACGAATCGCGCGAGATGGATACCCCTTTCCACCTTCGCGGCATCCGGCATGTCTTTCCATGCCGATAAAAGCGGCATCCCTATTAAATTTGTTCTGATCTTTAAAAATATCAGTCAGTGCTTTTCCGATCATCATTTTTGGAACCGATATGCCTGCAGCTTCCAGAAAGGTGGGAGCCAAATCACTCAGGTTTACCAGTGATTCAGAGACTCTTCCCGGTTTGCGAATCCCGTCAGGCCAACGAATGGCAAGCGGAACATGAGTGCCGGCATCGTATAGACTGGCTTTTGCACGTGGAAAAGGCATACCATGATCGCTGGTGATTACCAAGATGGTGTTGTCCAAATGACCCATTCTTTCAAGAGAGCCGATTGCTAGGGCAACCATCTTGTCGAAGTGTTCAACTTCAATATAATAGTCAAGGATATCATTCCGGACAATTGAATTGTCGGGAAAGATTCTGGGAACAATCACTTTCGACGGGTCCTTACCGGAACGCTTTCCGGCACCCCGTTCATATCCTCGATGAGGTTCACTCGTTCCCAACCAGAAACAGAAGGGTTGCCCCTCTTTTACCTGTCTGAGAAAATCATCAAAGTTGGCGGCGTAATCCAAGTGTCTCATTCCCTTGAAGGGGGGGACCAGCCGTCGTTTATGAAACTCTAAACCTAAAGGATTCGAATTTCGCCCACCTGCTTCTAGTCGGCCTGGACTCCAAGCCTTGCCTGTAAAACCGACCGAATAGCCGACCTTGGTCAACAGCTCCGGATAAGTGATGAACTTTTTGGGCAAGGTGCTCCACAAGTTGCCAGCCTCTTCCAAACGCCAGATAGGTTGACCAGTTAAAATGGCGCTCCGAGAAGGACCGCAAGTGGGTGCATCGCAAAAAGCCTGAGTAAAGCGAATTCCCTCTCTTGCAACCTGATCAAAGGCAGGAGTCTCAACCACGGGATCGCCATTGGATCGGGTATGAACGAAAGACTGATCGTCCGAAATGCAGAATAGGAGATTTGGTCGCTTCGCTCCTATCGGGATCAAAATCAAGTAGGTGATAAAGAACCCAAAAAAAACGGATTTCACGATTTTTTTCTTTTCTTTTCGACTGGATCCAAATTGGACTCGATCTCGATCTTATCCGGGGTGGATGAATCCACCCCTTGCTTAGGAACTTCCATCCCGGCAGTCCACAAAATGGCATTCAGCATAATCTTTCGATAGTTATCGTCTTGCCAACTGATGTGGTGGTGCCCACCTGTGAAGCCGAAGCCCCGCCCCCCAGTTGGTCTTTGGTAAGCCCAGGCAACGTGCTGGCTTTCTCCATTGGCCACCGCTTTGCGAACGGCCGGGTTCCCACTGCGCAATCCATCGGGTCGCTTCAGCGTCTCCGGTGGAGGAAGATCGGTTAGAATCGGAGTAAGGCCGGTCTGATCTTTGACAAAGCGCATGTGAAAATACCACTCATCATCGACACTGAAAGGTTGAACTCCGTTCCAAATCGGGTGCTTGCGTGGTTTGAAATTTGGTTTCCAGTGTGGATTGACGGACCAGTTCAGATCGCAGAATCCACCCATCCATTCGAGAAACTTATTACCCGGGGCACCACTGACTGCTTCCGTTGCCCAGTGGATCATAATCACGCCAATTCCTTTTTTCATCAGAGCATCAAATTCCTTAAGTTTTGGATTTAGCACATGGCCTCCATGCCCAGTACAAAAAAGGACAATGGTGGATGCATCTTCCAATACGGATTCATCATTGGGATATCCGATGTCATCAAGAACCAAAGCTTCAATTGGCAGACCGGATTCATTCACACGTTTGGCCAAAATAATATTTCCCGCACGATGTTCATGCTTCATCCATCCATGACTGGGCTTACCGGAAATAAATACCACTTTTTTGTTTTTTGATGCAGATGGTTTCTTGAAGGATGCAAAGGGCATGGCATCTATCTTGATCTCATGCCAGTAGGCCCATTCATTCATCCATTCCGTAGGTTGGTTTTCCAACTGTAGATGAATCTCTTTTCCGGCGTAAGGAGAAAGGTCCACTTCGTGAATCAGCCATTCATTGATCACCGTCTTGGAAGAAACTTCTCTTTGGGAAATGACTTTTCCATCTACTTTAACGCGTAGTTCCCAATCGCCATGGGGATGATGACTGACCGTGGCCCGGAGGACGGTTTTCATATCTTCCTGAATCTTCAACTTACTACTAAGGACCGATGGTACTCCCTTCTTGATTGGGTGAGTCCGAATCGCAGACTTGTTCCGAAAGCTATCGAACCGAACGACTCCTCCAACCCCTGAGTCATTAATGGAAAATTTAGGTGCGGCTTGTCGGACCAGTTTTTGCCAAGCGGCGGAGTTGGACTTACCAGACTTTCTGGAAGTCTTAGCTGTTTTTCCTCCGAGCAAGCGACGGGGGGTAAACTCCTGCAAACGAGGAAGCTTGGATTGTGCTGCGAGAGACAATGCTTTCTGTGGAGACTCCAAGACCATCGGCTCCAGGGCAAGCCAGAGCATCCGCGGAATATTGTTGTCCTCTTCGTCTTCCGAAAATTGCGATAAGGATTCCAAGATATTCCACCGCTGATCATAGGGAATCCGCTGGAGGGCACAGGCCAAGTAAAGCCGTACGACCGGTGAGTTATCCGACTTTGCCATTGTAGCAAATTTTTTTCGAACATTGGCGGAAGGTTGCTTTTTTTCGGCTAACAATTGAACCGTCCATGCCCGGACATATGGCTCTTTATCATCGAGCAAAGAAAGAGCATTTTCTTCATTGATTGCTCCAATGCAATGGAGGGCCCACAACGCTCTCAGGCGTTTGGCTAACTTGGGAGCATCTTGCAACATCTTGAAGAGCTTGGAGTGAACGGTTCGATTATCCAGCTTTCCAACCAGGAACCGGTGCTGAAGAATAGTACGGGACTGTCGAACATACCAATCATTGGAATGGTTCTGCATCTCCACCAATTCGAGATCTGATAACTTTTCCAAATCAAAGGGTTTTGGTCCCTTGACTCCTTTGGGCATGATGCGATACACACGGGCAGAATTGGAAAACTTGATTTCATTGCCACAAATATTCTGATCGTGCCAGTCAAGAATATAAACTCCACCATCCGGTCCGGTCTCTACGCTGAAACCTACCCAAGCCAGATCATTGGCCATTAAAAAATCATCCCCATGCTTACCGATGAAGCTGGAGCCTTTGGGGACCATATAGTCTATTAAAACCGCATGCTCATGTATGTTGCACATAAATAGTTGGTCCCGGTATTTTTCCGGAAAAACATCCGCCAAGTAGAAACGGGCACCTCCGTGAGCAGACTTATGAAC
>CACMZN010000024.1 GCA_902618175.1 uncultured Verrucomicrobiota bacterium | reverse complement strand
AATGGCGACTAGAAACCTCTTTAAATATGGCGCTACTAAATGCCAAAAGGGCAGACTTTCTCGATCAATTAGAAATTATTGTTTCTGACTGGGGAAGCGAAATACCTTTACATGAAATACTTAAATTGGTTCCGGAGGCAGAAGGTAGAGTAAAGTTTATACATGCCCCCCCTGATCTCGCTAAAGTTGAGCAAAAAGACAGTAAGTTCCCTGAAGTTATTGCCCTAAATGCAGCTGCAAGACGGGCTAGTGGAGAATACATTGGCAGAATTGATAATGATACTGTTGTGGGTAAAGAATTCTTTAGGAAATTTGCTAAACTTCACCAAAACAATCGATCAGATAAACTAAATCTAACGGATTCATTTCTTTTTGTGGAGCGAAGAAGTGTTCCCTATCGTATTTCTAGAATATCTCTTCCTTTGTCTTTAATCTCAACTTTAATAAGATTCTTTAAAAGTTTCTTTAAGGTGGAGTCTGCAAAGGAGTGGGGGAAAGAGTTTTGGTGGAGCCCCGTCGGAATTATGATGTTTCATCGTGATATTTGGCAATCTACCCAAGGGTACGATGAAAAGTTGATCTACTGGGGATGGATGGAAGGAGATCTTGCCTTGCGTTTGGGTCAAAAACATCAAGTGGTTGAATTCAGTAAATATGTTGGCCACGACTTTTATCACCTAGAGCATTACTCAAACCTTACGGAATACAAGGACCGTAACGGAACAGCCACACCGAGAAAGAAAAACGAACCAAAGTTCGATGACTTGAATTATCGTGAAAATGGTGAGAACTGGGGATTGTCTGATTATGATCTTACAATCACGAAGTACAAGGTCTCAACTTCTCCCATGACCAAGTCATTCCCCCTTTTCCATCTAGCGAGACTTCTTGGCGGAACTCTGTTGCTTATAAAAGATAAGATATGGCATTCATTGCAGGGCTTCATTCCCAGAATCAGAATTCTCATAGGCAAGATAAGGCCTCAATGATGATTTTTTCGAATCTTATTCGCGGCCTTTTTAATCAAAATTTCATAAACAAATCTAAAAGTTTTTTCGGTTTCTCGATCGACGACCCTGGTTTCGAATTATCCAGAATTTCAAAGCTAGGAAGATTTAATCCAGGTCAAACCGACCTGATCCACAATGGCTTTCGTTTCATTGATAGCGAATCCTTCATCTATCAATACTTGGAAATCTTCCAAAACGAAATTCTTTACTTCAAGAGTAATAGCAGATTTCCGCTCATTATTGACTGCGGTGCAAACATCGGAGTCAGCGTCTGTTATTTCAAAAAGAATTACCCTCGATCAAAAATTATCGCCTTCGAACCCGATCCAAAAGTGTTCTCTTTCTTGCAGCAAAACACCGAAGGGTTGCCGGAAAGCGAAATTGAGCTATATAATTCTGCAGTTTGGATCGAAGATACTTCTTTATCTTTTAGACCAGACGGAGCGGATGGAGGAAGGATTGACAAAACTGGTGACTCACAAGTAGATGCGATAAAATTATCTAGGCATCTCTCCCAGAAAATCGACTTGCTCAAAATTGATATCGAGGGTGCCGAAAAGTTCGTCTTGCCCGCGATCGCTGATGACTTAAAGAATGTCAAACATCTCTTCATCGAACTTCATGTCGAAGAGAAAGACCCCGAACTATTGGAACGGACATGCTCACTTTTAAGGAATAAGGGGTTTCGATTCAAAATCGATACCGTCGGCAAGGTTGACTTCAGGAGTTTTAATAATCGTACAGCTTGCTCCATGCAGTTGAACCTTTTCGCTATCAATGAAAATTCTTGAGGTTTCGGATTTTAGAGAAACAGGAGGATCCGCAATTGCCGCAAAACGAATCGCTTCTGCTCTAGAGAAGATTAATGTTCATTGCGTTCGTATCTCTTCAGATTCTTCCATCCCTGAAGAGTCCTTGTTTTTGGGGAAGAAGGTAAGTCTTTTGCGCGACTTGATGGGGCTTGCAGGCATGAGTTGCTGGACTCGAAAAATGGTCCGAAAGGAAACCTTACGTCAATTTCGCATCTTGCTCAACCGTCATAACCCTGATCATGTCTTGTTTCACAACATCCATGGTGCGCACTGGCCCATCGAAATGGTACTCGAAGCCCTTGAGTATACCCACACCTCATGGACCCTCCACGACTGCTGGAGTTTCCTCGGAACTTACTATCCCTCCCATTCGCCGAATCCAGATCGACAAATCTTGCCAGAAATCGACTATTTCTGGAGGAAATCAAAGAAGTCTAGCCATTCCTTATCTGGAATCACGCCCTCGGCGTGGATGAATGAACAAGCTAGTCAATCTCGCTGGCGAGAAAACATGGTGAAAACAATTCACAACCCGGTTCCGGATTCTTATTTCATTGAAAGTAACAAAGACGCATCAAAGCATGTGCTTGGATTAAGCCTCGATAAACCAATCGTTCTTTGCGTTGCAGGCAACTTAGATGAAGAAAGAAAGGGAGGGCATATCCTGAGGGAAATTCTTTCTTCTTCAATAATTGATCAAGCTGAATTCCTACTGGTTGGGAACGGCGAGAGTTATCCTGAATCAGTTTCATCTAAGGTCAAAAAACTTGGATTCATTCACGATGAAATCACCTTAAGGTTAGCATATCATGCAGCTGATCTGTTTTTGCATCCCGCCCCCATTGACAACCTGCCCAACACAGTAGCGGAATCAATGAGTTGCGGAACTCCTGTAATCGCTTTTGAAACTGGAGGATTACCAGAAATGATCATTGACGGGAAAAATGGATGGTTAGTGAAGGAACTCTCTGCAGCATCAATGATTAAACACCTTAATGCGCTCTTAAAGTCCAAGGATCTTAATCTTAAATCCTATGGTAGCGAGGCCAAGGTCATGGCTAAGATTCTCTTCAGTGAAAGCCACGCAGCCAAATTCTACGATTCTCATTTCAATAGGATGAAAGAGCAACTTAAGGCCTGAAAAAAAATGGAAGGAAAGGCAGAATGACGCTTTATTTACTGCAGACGATACCATCACAAACTCTCGCATTCTGTGCTCGTTACAAGTTACAAAAAGTCGATTGACTCAACTCTAACACAATGAAAATTCTCGTCACCGGTTCATCCGGACTCATCGGATCCGAGGTTTGTACCTATTTCTCGAAACATGGTCATAACATCCATGGTATCGACAATAACCAGCGTGCCGTCTTCTTTGGTCCGCAAGGTGACACTTCGTGGCGACTCAAAGAGTTGAGGAACACCCTGCCCTCCTTTGATCATCATGAGCTCGACATCCGAAACCGAGATAAGGTTTTAGATCTACTCAAGATCCTCAAACCCGACGCCGTTGTCCATACTGCTGCCCAGCCCTCTCACGATAAGGCCGCTTCCATTCCATTTGACGACTTCGATGTCAATGCAGTCGGCACCCTAAATCTTTTGGAATCTTGCCGACTAAACTGCCCAGACTCTCCCTTTGTTCACATGTCTACCAATAAGGTATACGGAGATGGGCCGAATCATATTGCCTTACGCGAAGACGCAACTCGATGGGAATTCGATGATCCTGCCTTTGCTCAAGGAATTCCCGAAACCTTCTCCATCGATCAATGCAAACACTCCTTGTTCGGAGCGTCCAAGGTGGCTGCTGATATCATGGTGCAGGAATATGGTCGATATTTTGGAATGGCTACCTGCTGCTTACGAGGTGGATGCTTAACGGGGCCATCTCATTCCGGAGTGGAACTACACGGTTTCCTTAGCTATCTGGTGAAGTGTAATTTGGAAGGTCGTCATTACAAAATATTTGGCTATAAAGGTAAGCAAGTTAGAGACAATATCCACTCGGAGGACGTTGCGCATTTCATAGATTGTTTCCTGAAAGCTCCTCGTTCAGGAGAATTATACAATTTGGGTGGTGGAAAAGATAATAGCTGCTCCATCAGAGAAGCATTCCAAATATGCGAAGAGTATTCAGGAAAAAAACAAAACTACGAATACTTGGATGAAAACCGAATAGGAGACCATATTTGCTATTACAGTAATCTCTCCAAAATCATGTCAGATTATCCTAACTTTAATATTAATCATTCCCTCAACGATACGATAAGGCAAATTATTGATGCCCAAATAGATCGAGGGAAATAAACTTGTTAGAAGTTAACCAAAAAATACTATTGGTCACAGAGACGCCACCAGGTACTCCAAATGGTTTTGGAGTTACTTTGAAATGTTTGTTTAAGAATATTGATCATGATGTTGTGTATACTGACGCAGCATTCTCAAAACATGGAGACCTGGAAGGTTTCACCCTCGCTCAAGTGCCCTACCATAGGTCTATAAAACATTTCCCTTCATTTCTGCTTGGTAGAATTCCAGAGTGGAGAACTCTTTACAGTAAAAAATGGTTAAAAGAAAAAATAATTCCTAATTACTCAAAAGTTTATGCCTTCGTATATTCAACGGGTTGTCTAAAATATGCCACATGGATTGCAAAACAGAAAAATATATCTCTATTGGTTCACCTCGCCGACCACAGCGAAGAATTTGAACAGCATAACATTGCTGAAATCCTTCGAAATTGCTCCAAATTGATCTGCATCAGTAAAGAAATGAGATCCAAGTATCAGAGTATGCTTGGTAGGAAGGATATAGATGTTTTACACAATGGAGCCGAGGATCGATGCTTTCAGATTGCGCCTCCTTCGCCTCCTCCATTTGGAGAAAATAATCCTTTCATCTTATGCTTTTTGGGAGGGCTCTTTTCACACCTTCATGGAAACTGCATTGAAGATATTTTTAAGGCGGTTTCTCAAATTCGGAAGCAAATACCGTGGTTCGAATTTCATCTCTATGGTCAACGACAACCCGAAACCTTTTTGAATGAACAACTCAAACAGTCAGGAGTAACCCATCATGGCATAGTTATGCCCTTGGCGAAAAAATATTCGATTATGGAGCGGGCGCACTGTTTCGTTGTCCCATCTTCTTTTAATCTGAAAAACCATCGGGACTATCGATTTTCCTTCCCGACAAAACTACCCGAAATCATTGCCAGCGGGCGTTCAATTATTTCATATGGGCCATCTGACACTTCTACAAACCGTTTGCTTGAATCACATAAAATTGGAACCGGCATTTACAATCGTTCAGTAAAAGAATTGGTATTATCCCTTACCAATATAGTGAATCGTCATACTGAAATAGACTCAGATATTTATTCGAATAATTCCCTAAGTGAAGAATTCTTTTCGGCAAAAGAAATCAGAAAAAGGGTTTATCAAATCATTAATGATACATGAAGTTGATTTGGAAAACATTGCTCAAATCCCATTACTTCCGAAAAAGCATAATTACTCACATTCTGGCAGATTACTTTCACGATATCGGGCTTTCAATTCAGATAAAGAATGGCTACTGGGCCCGAATTTTCAAGAATGATGCATATGATTCTTTTTCAGAAATATTTATCAAAAATGAGTATGTTGATTTTCTACCGAATGCGACAATAAGAAAGGTTATCGATATCGGCGCGCATTATGGTTACTTCTCTCTATGGCTTCAGTCATTGAACGGAAATATCACACTCGAATCGCTAATGATTGAGCCGTGTATAGATTGCCATCATTCGATTGAAGAGCTGATTAGAGACAAGAAATTAATAGGTATCACACAGATGATTGATGGAGTAATTGACGACCCAAAGCTCGGGTATTCATCATTTTATGATCGATCATTTATGGCCTCATCTTCATTCAAAAATGCAGCAGAAGAAGATGTACGAAAAGTACGAATCATTATCGAAGAAGATATAATAAATAAAATGCAACCGCCCTATGATCTAATCAAATGTGATATTGAGGGAAGTGAATGGGAACTACTTCTGCACTACCCAAAAATACTTTCCCAAACAAGATATCTCATTCTCGAGTGGCATAGTTGGCACAACGGCGGAGGCGGATGCCAGCAGCTTGTAGATAAGTTGACAGCGACCGGATATGAAATCACCAAATCTTCCAAACCAATTCCAGCATTGGGGCGAGAAGGAGAGGTCGGTTTGATCCTTGCTCGAAATCTCAAATTTTAACTTTTGAAGGACTATGGTGAAATACCCGGCGGAGACAATCGCCTCAAATGCCTCCTCTATTCTTTTTATAGTTTCTACCCACTCAAGTTTTGGTCAAAATACAGATGGTGGAGAAACAGCAGACTCAGTGACAAATTACCAGTGCTCGATTCCAAAAGAAAATGGATTACGGTCATTAATCGTTTAGGAGCACGCGGTGATACGCTAATCACGGCAAATGTTATAAGATGCATTAAACAAAAATACCCAAATATAAAAATTAACTGTATTACACCATATTCCGAACTCATTGAACATGACCCGATAATTGATTCCATCAATAAACCCGAAACCTTCTATTCTTTTGATTCTACCTACTTCGAGTTGATTGTGCGGAATGAAGAAAACGAAAACATCATTGCTCACAATCTTAATCGCTTAGGAATAGAAGACTACCAATATAAATCAAATTTCCATCTTTTGAATCAAGAGACCGAATGGGCAAAACGCATTTTATCAAAATATAACAAGCCCCCTATTGCAATCTGCACGAAAAGTAAGGAGGAAGTAAAGAACTGGCCCGTCAGACATTGGATTGAAACAATTAGCAAGATTGAAGATCTATTCACAATCATCCAATTAGGCGACGACTCCGAGCCAGTTTTTGATCATGTCATCCGTTTTGCAGGAAAATGCTCGATGAGAGAATCAGCTGCACTTTTGTCTCAATGCAAGTTGTTCGTTGGTCCTGACAGTCTACTGATGCACATTGCCAACGGTCTGAATGTAAAATCCATTATAATCTTCGGAGATGCACGTCCCGTCAATTGCTTGGGGTATCCGGACAACATAAACATATCCATTTCCCGCAAGTCAGGGCATTCCTGGGAAAGATTCGAGGAAACTGGCGAAATAACAAACCAAATGGGCAGAATTGATCCAAAAACAATTGTTGATCATGTAAACCATTTTGCAGAGAATCTAGTACATTAATCACTATGGCGAAAATTACTGAAACTTTAAATCCTGTCCCGTCTACTTGATCAGGTAAAAATTCTCTTCTCCATGGTGTTCACAAACAAATGCCAATTCGAATTGCCAACGGGAGAAGTACTGAGGCACTCTTTATTAAAACAATGAGAAAATTGCGAAAATTGAAACATCGAATCCAACTTGCCACTGCATATCGAAGATTCTTGTGGGTAGAGAATGATCTTGATCGCATGGGAATGGAGAATCCTTCGGCAGTTTTCGATGTTGGCGCTCATCTAGGTCAAAGGACATTGCATTTTCGAAAATCCTTTCCTACTGCATCAATCCACAGTTTCGAAGCTGTAGATGAAAATTTCAAAAAAACTGAAGTTGAATACCAAGGGGAAAAGTCGTATTAAAATTAACTAATTTGCACTCGGTAGCACCTAAGATACCGTCACGATGCAAACTGGACAGTCTGATCAAACCCATCAAGTTTGTCGTAATTCCGAAAAATCACCAGACAATGGTGAAATGCCGCTGGTTCGGATGGAAACGATTGACCATTACATGGAACACGAGGGAATTGCGGCGATCGACTTGTTGAAGATCGATGTCGAATGGTATAAACTTGAGGTTCTAGAGGGAGCCAAGAATGCCCTTGAAAGAAGAAAGATCAGCACAGTCCTCACCGAATGCGATTTTAAAGTAGATAAGACGAACTCAAGCATTGAACCTTTTCTGTCAATGGTAGAATTTATCTCTCCCGCGGCAAATATTAGAAGAATTGATCAAAACCATGAACTGCTTTCTATAACTGCTTTATTAAAGGTAAAAGATGTAACAGCGTTCAATCGATTCAGCAAAGAATTCCAAAAGCATTTCCCTAATGGAAGATTTTCTTGTATTGATGTCTCCTCTATGCAAAACGAATAAAAATGAGACTATCAACAAATTCGTCTCAAAAATCTTTTTTTAAAAAGTATCCCACTTTCTTTCTTTGTGCTCTGTTTTTATTCACCGGTTTGTTCTTTGGGTGGAAAAATACACCTGGCTCATTGAAAGCTAATTTTGAGTTGCTTTCAAACACTGAAATTTGGTCAGCACTGACTGAAAAAAATAAGCTAGATACCATTCATCTAGATATAAGTTTTAAAAACCTTCAGAAGATTGAAAATAAAAGGAGGATTGCTCTTGAAAATAATCGTTTAGTATCAAGTTCTGATGACTTTGTTAAAGCTAAACTTACCCATAATGGAAACATACACCCCGCCAAGATCCGATTAAAAGGTGACCTGCCTGATCATTGGTCAAACGAGAAAATTTCACTGAGAATTAAACAAATAGAATCATGTATTAATGGTTTATCCCGCTTTTCACTTCAAAGACATGGTATCCGTGGAGATACTGGTCAGTGGTTATTTTTGAATTGTTTAAAAAAGGAAGGATGCTTGGCTGTCGATTATGACTTCATGAATTTCTCCTTAAATGGAAAAGACTTTGGTATTTATGCCTTGGAAGGGCATTTTGGCAGAGATATTTTCGAAAAGAACAAAAGACGCGAAGGAGTGATTATTAGTTTTGATGAAAATCGATTTTGGGAAGACAACAAGAAACTTTCAAAGCAACAACAAGGTATCAAATTATTAAAGTATTCTGATATCATTAACCGCAATCAAAGTTCGGTAGAAAAATCAGAATTTCTTACTAGCCAGAGTTTCATCGCAAGAAAACTTTTTGATCAATTTATTAATAACAATGCAAATGCAGCAGATATTTTCGATGCTGATATTCTAGGGAAGTTTTTGGCACTCTGCAGAGTATTGAACACCGAACATTCACTATACATACATAACATCAGCTTTTACCTCAACCCAATTACTTTAAAACTCGAACCCATTGGCTATGATGGCATGCCTGGATTCTCAGAGATGCCAAATCAGTGTTTTTTCCAAAATCCTGCCCCTGAATTATTATGGGTCAGAAAAGTACTTTCTTCATCAATGATTGCCGAAGCTTACAGCAAATATTTATTTAAATATAGTTCGCCTAACTTTCACCACGATTTAGAGAAAACTTTCCGAGAGAAGGAATCTTACTACAGAAATCTCATAGTTAAAAATTTACTTTTTGAGGACAGCAGTACTATTTGGAGTTCTTTTTTTACTCTGTCGACCAAAAACCTTTGGGGTAAGCTTAAGTCTAGACTGAATAAAATTAGAGAAGAATATAAAGTCGATAAGCCACTCCAAGTATTGTGAATCAACTTTTCATCATCGGGTGAAATGGAGATAAATTCGCGTAACCTATTTCTTACAGTCATCATCTAAGGTTACCCATTTTCTCTCATAGAACGGTATAATAAACTTCATTTACTCGGAAACCGCTCTATAAGAGCGTTTCCGTCCTCTGTAAACCTTGGTCGAACAAATTGCCCCCTTCTCCATTCACCCATTTGCCTCTTAAGAAGAAAATGTCCATCAGACCGGAAACCAAAGGCAGTGGCATTGGAACGCTCACATCGCGATGCAGGGTCAACAGTAGACAAACCCCGACCGCCTTGGCCACATTATCCTGTTTTATCTTTGTAGCTCGGTCGGATGCTTCATTCATCCGCACCACTCTGCCTCCTCTTTGCAAGATGGCAGCCAAGGCGGAATGCAACACCACCGTAATTTTAGATGCACGTAACCCGATAGGCGTACTCGGAGAAAGCTTACAACAGTCGGAACTTTCCGAGGTAATTGAGATTCTGGAGGATATTAAAAGAGAGTATTTTTTTGAAATCGATATCTTTTCGCCCAATCGAATCGAAGTACGGAAATTGTCTAGGATTCATTTTGGCAAACCCTACTCAGAGACCCATTGCTTCAGAGGTTATCCCATACACGGGTCCATCCGCCAGTTCCACAACAACGATTCGGACTATATTTTACACCTTGATAGTGACATGCTTTTCCACGATGCAAATGGGTTTTCATGGATTCAAGAAGGAGTTAGAATTATGAAAGAAAATTCGGATATCCTCTGTGTACTTCCTAAAGGTGGACCACCAACCAATGATGGGTCATTAAATCAGGGCACTACGTCCTTTCAAACAGATAAAAAAAGAGGTTTCTATTTATTCAAAAATTTTACCAGCCGGCACTACTTAATCCACCGGGAAAGATTTTTAAGTTTACTCCCACTTAAACCACTTTGGTTATCATGGAGAGAACCGATCAAGAGCAGATTATTTGGAAATGGTAAAATGCTTTGCTGGGAAACTATGGTTGAACACGCTCTTGATAAATCAGATATGTGGCGAGCCGATCTTATGACAGACCAAGCATGGTCCCTTCATCCAGGGGACAGATCTGAAGACTTTTACCAACTACTTCCTCAAATCATAGATTCTGTAAACCGAAACGAATTTCCTAAGGAGCAGATGGGGCACTTCGATTTAAGATTAAGTAACTGGAGACATTTTCTTAATTAAACTTCTAAATTCCAAATACCTACTCGCACTGTTTCTGTTAATATTTACAGGGGCGATTCTTTACCTTCAAAGCCTCAAAGCACCATGGGTAGATGAGTGCTATTCCTACTACGGAGTCTGGCATGATAATTCTTTAGAATTTTATGATTCCATGCTTACAGGAATCAACTTCTCTCCCCCACTCTATTTTTTATTCAATTTTTGCCTTCAACTCATTTTTCCAACATCCATTGAACAGCTCAGAATTCAGAGCTTAGCTTTTATTATCATTGGAATTATTCTCTCTTTCTTGCTTTCTCGAAAAATATTTGGTGCGGCCACAGCTTTTATTGCGACAATTTTGATTTCCTCTCAATCAAGTCTTCTTCTTTCCCAGTCTCAGGAAGCACGTCATTATGCCATGTTTTTTGCATGTGGTGCCTGGGTTTTATACATGCAGTCTTTTAATAATTTTACAAAAAGAAATGAATGGCTTACATTTTTCGCACACTTATGTTTCTGCCAGGTACATTATCTCGGAATCATATTTTCTCTTTTGACCGGATTTGCATATTTTTTGACATCAAAATATACAGATTGGTTTAAGAGAATTCCAAGAATAATGATTTTAAGTTGGTTAGTATCTATTGCATCATGTCTATTTTATTTAACGAACCAAAAGTCAATTTTAAATTCTTGGCCAAAACCAAATGATCTTTCGCAACTATTTTCTTCATACAACGACTCAATTCTGTACCTCACAGTCCTGATTCCTGTTTCTATATTATTTTTATCAATTAAATCAAACTTGAGTACTCAAACATATAATATCGAAGAAAATTATAATCCCAGTACAATTATTATCACCTCAGTTCTTTGGTTCTCTGTGCCATTTATATTTTGGATAATATCCCGCACTTCTTCTCTAAACCTTTTTGTAGATCGCTATTTTATTCCTAAGGAGTCAGCACTTATCTTCTTGGTTGCTTACGGATTTAGTTTCATTTTCCATAAGCTACCAAAGCAGAATGAGAAGACTATTCCCATGCTCGGCACAATGGTGGTTGCATTAATGCTTTTATTACTAAGTACCAAAAGATCCGCATTTGGATTAAATAAAAACACGAACTACCATCATTCGCTGATCATTGAAGAATCGTACCCGATATCAAAGCAGCCAATTGTACTTGCGGGAGATCCAAAATATTTCCCTAACGCTTATTTAGGAAGAAACGAATTTTTATTTGCTTTGAAAAATGAATCCTTAATCGGGCTTTACTCACGATTTTCAGCTAAAATAAAATTTCTCGATTAATGAAAATTCTCATTACTGGCATATGCGGTTTTGCAGGTTTTTCGATCGCAGAAAGACTTTTGGAAAGTCTTTCTAATTTGCAAATCATTGGACTCGATAATTTTTCCAGAAACGGGTCGGAATTAAACATTTCTGATTTAACGAATCTTGGTGTAAATCTTATTCGCGGGGATATTCGTTCTCAATCCGATATTGATGCCCTGCCCAAAGTTGACTGGGTGCTCGATTGTGCCGCAAATCCATCTGTACTCGCGGGACTGGATGGTCAATCATCAAGTAGGCAATTATTGGAACATAATCTCCTAGGTACCATCAACTTATTAGAGTACTGCAAGAGTCATAAAGCAGGTCTCATATTATTAAGCACAAGCAGAGTTCACTCAGCATCTGAACTTGCTGCTTTGCCTGTTGAATCATCCAATGATCGTTTCGTACTAAAGGATTGCAATGCTAGGGGTGTATCTAACAGAGGCATTTCAGAAGATTTCCCAACAACTGCTCCATTGTCTCTTTACGGAGCGTCCAAGCTAGCTTCGGAAACCTTAATTTCTGAGTACGCTGAATGTTTTGACTTCCCTGCTTGGATTAATCGGTGCGGTGTGCTTGCCGGAGCTGGTCAATTCGGGAAAGCAGACCAAGGGATATTTTCTTTTTGGATTCATTGTTTCCGAGAAAAAAAACCTCTCAAATACATAGGCTTCAATGGTACAGGCCATCAAGTGAGAGATGCACTGCACCCCAAGGACCTAGTTCCCCTAATATCACGGCAAATGCTTGAACCCGAATGGGAAGCACCCAAAACAATCAATCTTGGCGGAGGAATTGAGAACTCTATGTCGTTGAAGGAATTGACTTTATGGTGCGAAGATCGGTTTGGTCAAAACGAAGTACAAGCATCTCAAGACAAACGCCCGATGGATGCCCCTTGGATAGTGATGAACTCAATCACTGCTCAAAATGCCTGGAATTGGAGTGTCAAAACTAAAATTGAGCAAATTTTGGAAGAGATTGCCAGCCATGCTGAGAAAAATCCGGATTGGAGTAAACTATGCTCGAACAGTTCTACTTTAAGGACATATGAATAATTACTCCCACAATGATTCTTTTGTGTATGAAGGAAAGGACTTAGAGTCCATGTCATTTGCGAAAAATTATCATAATTGGATATATGAAAATATTGAAATTGAACTTGGTAATAAAATAGCTGAGTGTGGTAGCGGTGTTGGTAATTTTACAGAATTTCTTCTGCGAAACGATTATGCTAAAATTGATGCATATGAACCATGTGCTAAAATGCATCTCAACAACAAGTTTTCTAAAAATCCTCGAGTAAATTGTATTAATAGTAACTTTGAATTAGTTTCGAAAAACCGAGATAATAAATACGATTCCGTTATTTTCATTAATGTATTAGAGCACATCCAAAAGGACTTTGATGCAATTATGAATGCATACAGAATTATTCGCCCTGGAGGAAAGCTTATAATTTTTGTCCCAGCATTGCAGTTTTTATACAGTAATTTTGACCGTTCAATAGGTCATTACCGACGATACCAAAGAAGCGAGCTTACTAGATTGGTTGAAAATGCTAATTTTAAGATTATGTCCTGTAAATACTTTGATTCGGTCGGTATTATACCATGGTTTATTTTCATGAAGGTGATGCGTCATGGGTTAAGCAATCGAAATACTTACGCCTATGATACATTTGTAGTTCCATGGTTAAAATTTGTAGAAAAGTTAGCCCCCCCTCCTTTAGGTAAAAATCTGCTATTAACCGCCTGTAAGGAGTAAATTAATTTCACCACTGTATGAAACTATCTATTATTATTCCTATCTACAATGAAGAGAGGACAATTAATGATATTGTACATGCTGCAAGTGATGCTAATAAACTAGGATTGGATTATGAAATCATATTAATCGATGACTTCTCTACTGACAAAACACCCGAAATCATATTTAATCTTCATTCGGAAAACCCTCGTCTTATTATCCTTAGGCATTCCATCAATCAAGGGAAAGGAGCTGCCCTAAGAACTGGATTCAAAAAAGCAAATGGAGACATAGTTGTTATTCAAGATGCTGATTTAGAATACGATCCGAAAGAGTACCCAAAGCTTCTCAAACCAATCCTAGAAAATAAAGCAGATGTGGTGTATGGTTCACGCTTTCGCTCTGATCAAGAAACAAGAGTTTTTTACTTCTGGCACAGGGTAGCAAACGGGTTTCTTACTCTATTGTCCAACATGTTTACCAATCTTAACCTAACTGACATGGAAACAGGCTACAAAGTTTTCAGAAAAGATATTTTGGACAAAATTAAATTAAAAGAAAATCGTTTCGGCATAGAACCCGAGATCACTGCAAAAATTTCATATATACCAAATGTTAGAATTTATGAAGTAGGTATATCGTATTTTGGTAGAACCTATAAAGAAGGGAAAAAAATCGGAATTAAAGATGCATTTCGAGCATTGTACGCCATCGTTAAATATTCAATCTTTAAGTGACTGAAGAAAAGTCATCCAGCCAGCATAATCGTTTAATTTCATTAATTTGCTCCCTACCCTATTGGTGGCTTGGCGTTAAGGGTTATAAATCAGCCATGCTTCCTAGTAAATATCCCGATTTCATAGGGCTTTATTCTTGGGAAAAAGTAATCGGTCTAGTTGGGATATTCTTAATTTGTGCGATCGGTATAAAATTTCTACATCCTAAGTTATGTTCATGGATGGAATCTTATCTCACGAAATTTAACTTCTCACTACCATCTCCTTATTTATCTTTCCTCTGCCTATTTGTATTAGGATCCCTTTTCACCGTCTCCAAAGGTACCGTTGTTGGGGAAGATATTTCAGTGCAGGTACTTAGCACCCAGCAATTCATATCCGGAAAAATAAATGCACCAAATAAAGTATTGGGTCCATCGATTGGAGACTTAAGTACTAATATCCAAGGATGGCATGTAAGACCACCCGGGGCTAGTTGGTTTGCACTTCCAGGAATGTTCCTAGGACTGCCTCTCGGTCTCGCGATTAAATTCAGCTTGATATTTGTTGGACTGCTGGGAGGTATTGGTTGGTTAAAATTATCCGAAAAACTAGGTATCAAAAGACAAGGCTTCTTTTATCTTGCCATACTGCTGGCACTTTCCATCGGTCTTACCATTAATCGATTAGGAACAATGAATTCTACTTTGTTCGCAATCGTCCCATGGATGCTATTATGGGCAATTCAAATCTCTGCAAAAAAATTCCATAACAAAAGAGCCTTTTCCAAAAGCATGATTTTAATAGCAATTTTTTATCTTTTTCTAGGTTGTTTTTGCCTCCTCAAGATGTCTGGTTTGATAGTTGCTCTAACTATCGGCTTTGTTCCAGTATTATTGGTGTATTTAAAAAAGACTGCTCTAAGGAAGAATCTTTTATTGCTAACATTAGTGATACTAGCACCCTCCATACTTTTACCAGCAAATGTACTAAGAAAAATTAATTTGGATAACCTAGGATACGATTCGCATGATCTTTACTCAAATCAAGACTACAACCAGCAATCATCATTGTGGGGAGAGTACTTTGTAGAGAGCACTAAAGGCAAAATGTTACTCTTAAGTGCATTAGGGAGTCCGGGCTACGCATCGCCAGTAAAATCATTAATGCATAGTGCCAAAGATTTCTGCCTTCATCTTAAATCCTTCACTAACTGGTGTACCGCAAATAAAGTAAATGTTCACGCATTTGTATGCGGAATCTTTGGAATAATAACTTTAATTCTAATTGTTTTATCAATTAGAAAAAATAAATCATTATATCCCAAATTATCTCTTAGAATCTTTTCAACGTTTTATTTCATTCCATTTCTTGGGCTTGCTACACTAAGTTATCTTCATGGATTTAATTACTCTCTTTATGCGACCCACACTATTGAGTACTCTTTATTAATACTCTTTCCAATAATAATATTGTGGGAGAGATCTGAACTAAATAGGTTAGTTTATAAATCTTTCGTTTCGATTTTATTGGCACTACCCATGCTAAATATAATTAATTTGCTAACAGTAAATATTGATGAAGGATTTATCTCGAGCACTGAAAAAGAACGAGGGCTTTCTAGTAGTCAATTTTCAGAGGCCATTGATTACATCGAAAATGACTCGATTAATAAACTTGATATAATTTATTTTTTACCTCAAGGAAATATGAGTGATCTTGTTTTAAGATCAAAGATGAGAACTATGGCCACTCACTTTTCAGGTGATAATTTCCCGAAAACTCAGCCTTACAGAACTAGTAAGAAATTAAATGTTTACCTGGCATATAATGAAAAATTGTCTGAGATTCCAGAATTTCTCAAAGCGACTAGCGAAAAATTTCCAAATTCCATTTCAGAAAAGACAATTTTAAAAGGTAGAATAACTGTAAAAAAAATTGAGTTGAATCCGTGTCCTTCAGTAACTTAAATCAACTATCTGTTATAATACCAGCTAGAAACGAAGCTGATAATTTAAAAGAATGTATTTCAGAAATCTCCAGAGAATTAACACATAATTCAATTGTTTTCGAAATATTAGTTATAGATGATGGAAGCACGGATAACTCAATAACCGTTATCAAGGAAATTAGCCAATCGATTCCTGAAGTAAAATGTATAAGGAACGAAGGAGATAATGGGTTTGGTAGAGCCGTTCGCCTCGGTTTGGAGAATTTCACTGGCGATGCAGTTTCAATAATGATGGCAGATCGTTCCGATTCACCAAAAGATTTAGTTTCTTATTGGAAATCTATTCAAGATGGAAATGACTGTATTTTTGGAAGTCGGTTCATTCGAGGAGGAAAAGCTTACAACTATCCAGTTTTAAAACTATTGGCTAATCGAGTAGTCAATACAATGATACGGTTTGCATTTAATATACACCACAATGACATAACCAATGCATTCAAAATGTATCGACGTGAAGTGATTGAAGGATGCAGACCTTTCATCTCTCCCCACTTTAATCTTACTGTAGAGATACCTTTAAAAGCAATTATTCGAGGATACACATGGACGATTGTACCAATCTCATGGAGGAACCGGACGAAAGGCATAGCGAAATTAAAATTAAGAGAAATGGGATCACGGTATTTTTTCATAATAGCATATTTATGGCTTGAAAAATATTTTAGTCGAGGTGACTACCGAAGAAAATGATTTCAGAAAAAAATTTAACACAAATTTACGAAAAAAGATTTTCTGGGCACGAAAATTACAGAAATCGCGTATGGAAGATTCTGATTAATGACTTTTTATCTAAATGGATAAAAAGTACTGACCATATACTCGACCTAGGATGTGGTTACGGAGAATTTATTAACCATACAAATTGTGATGCAAGACATGCGATGGATCTTAATCCAAAAACTAAATTACTTTTGGATAAAGAGATCATTTTCCATCAACAAGATTGCTCAGAATCATGGAAAATAGATCAAAATTCTCTTGATTTAGTATTCACAAGTAATTTCTTTGAACACTTACCAAATAAAGAGTCTCTCGATCATACAATGGGCGAGATAAGAAAAGCCTTAAAACCAGGAGGAAGACTTATTGCAATGGGACCAAACATAATTGTCTTGAAAGGACAATACTGGGATTTTTGGAATCATCATGTTGCTCTTTCCGAGCAATCTCTGTGCGAGTTGCTGCAAATTCATGATTTTACAATTGAGCAATCCTATTCAAAATTTTTGCCCTACAATATGGTGCGTGTAAAAGAGCGTCCATTATTTTTGCTATCAATATACTTAAGATTTCCTTTTTTATGGAAACTTTTTGGCAAACAATTTTTAATAATAGGAAAAAATAGTTAACTATAATAAATCTTACTTATTGTTCTTTGTTGTTACGCTTTTTTGCTCAACAATATTCACCTACTATTATTTTTTGTTTACGCACGAGTATCCTCCTGGAAATGCACAAAATATTGCCTCAGGATTAGCAGATAAAGTTTTTCAAACAAGGATTCTCATACCTTTCCTTGGAGATTTCCTTAAACCTTGTATTCCAATTCTATCTTTTTTATTTGGTTGGTTAGTGCCCTATCCAATTACCTTTGATGTCATACTTCAGGTAATAAATATTTTATTCCTAACACTACTTGTCATATCCACTCCAATTCTCCTTAAAATACTCGAGTGCAAAGTCTCTAATTGGTGTGCATTCCTCTTGTTTATCCCTCTTTCGTGGAATTATATAGCGATAAATGGTTTAATTGATGGTGCCGGTCTCTTCTATTGTTACGATATTCCTTCGCTCGCATTCTATACAATCGGATTAATTTTCTTTCTCAAAAACAGTTGGTTTTGGTTTTACCTCATATTCATTTTCGCAAATTTAAATAGAGAGTCAGCGTGCTTCATCAGTCTTTCTGGATTTTTATTACAATTAAAACTATACAAAAACCCAAAGTTGTTACTCAGACTAAACCAAAATCTGATTATCCACATTGTTACACAAGCTATTCTGTGGATCTTTATACGTTCTTTACTGAGCTGGATTTATCGAGAAAATCCAGGCTTATTTTTTGAAGAACCACATTCAATGGGAATGTTTTTAGCAGGGATATGGAATGGTAATTCTCATTGGGCCATGCAAAATGCTGCATGGTTCTTAACCCTTTTTGCCGGTATTTGGTTAGTACCTGTGATTGGGTTCAATAAGCTGAGTTCTTATGGGAAAAAACTCACTCTTGTTGGAGTAATATATTTAATCTCATTGTTTTTTCGTTCAAACATGATGGAAACAAGAGTTTACAACGAGTTGAATGTCATAATTTCTATATGTGCAATTATTTGCCTAACTAATTTTATTAAAACAAAAAGAGGCTTTGCTTAGAATTCTCGTGATTTACTGTGATTATGGCAGACTCGGCAACCGCCTGCATACTCATGCCAATGCACTAGCTTGGTGCATTGAAAATAATTACAACTTAATAAATCTAAGCTTTAATGAATATGCTGATTTGTTTGAAAATTCACCTAAGCACAATTCCGGCAATTTTCAAAATACCAAAGATTTCATATTCAATATTTTCTCTAGCAAACTATTAAGAAATTTTCTGAGAAAAATGCTCTTGAGTGATAAGTGCTTGGTGAGACTTGGATGGATCGTTAATCAAATAATACAGACGAATAATGAGTTATTAGGAGAAGCAGACCTAAGTCGTCAAATAAATCGAAAAAAGATAAATCTCATTAAACACTGGGATATAAGTTCCAGTAATTGTATAAAAATTCACCAACATAAACTTCGAGACCATCTAAGACCAAATAAGAAATCTGTAACTACTGCGGAAAAGATCATCAAGGAACTAAGATCAAAATATGAATGCGTTGTTGGCATTCATGCAAGACGAGGAGATTACGCAACATATTTGAATGGCATCCACTATCATTCCTGGGAATCATATTTATATTGGGCTAATCAAACTAAAAAAGTAATAGTAAGTTCAGGTAAAGGAAATGTTGGATTTGTGATATGTTCTGATGAAAAACTACCCTCCTTGGTTCGTAACAATGAAGATGTCTTCTTTAGCTCAAGTAATGAAGTTATGGTAGATATTCATTTACTCTCCTTGTGTGATTACAACTTGGGTCCACCTAGTTCATTTGGGACTTGGATATCCTGGTTCGGAAAATCACCGAGACTTGTTCTTAATAATAATACTGAGATAACTTCATTGGAGGATTTTAAAGTTTGTGACACATGTTAAATTTTACTTATTCGCAGATCAAAAGATTAAATGTTCAAAAAACTTAGATATTTAAAGTATTACGCAAATGTTTTACTTAATAACTGGACCACAAGCAAGGTTTCATACGCACAACACGGTGAAGACAGACTAGTTGAACTTTTACTTCCTGAAGGAGTAAATAGCTTTATTGATATCGGTGCAAATGACGGAGTTTTGTTCTCAAACACATTTAAGTTTGCGAAAAGTGGAGCCCATGGCCTTTGCGTTGAACCATCTAAGAATTCATACAAGAAACTAAGACTAAATCATTTATTCCATAAGAATATCATTTGCATAAATACTGCTATTTCAAACACTAATGGAAAAATGTATCTTCGTGAACTTGGATACGAGTCAACACTTTCAAGTGTCAGTACAAAAAAATCAAACAATTCATATGCAGTAGAGTGCCTCACCTTTAACAATATTTTAGAAAATAATCCTAAGTTTATTGAAGTGGACTTGCTAACAATCGATGCAGAAGGCCATGAAAAAGAAATACTTCAAGGATTAACTAAAACAAATTTCAAAGCTAAAGTAATAATCATTGAGTCCGATAAGACCCAATCTGATGCACTCTTGAAATTCAGTGCTCTAAGAAAATACAATGCACTTTATATTAATGGTGTTAATACTATATTAACACATGAAAATGAAATTTTTAATGAATTAACAACACTCCCCAAAGGTTTTGTGAAATGCTGAACTCAATAAAATTGTTTATTAGAGAAACTTTCAATAAGCACGGGTATGAGTTTCAAAAATCTAAATTGCTAACCACATCTGATGACCCACTTTTTATTTTGTCCAATATCCATCAGACTTTCATCGACCACTTCCAAATTTCTATGAAGAATTTGCCAAAAGATATAATTTTGAGATAATTCCAGAATATTTTCAATATTTAGGTTTTGGTCCAGTATCAAATTACAAAGGTGAAGGTAAAACTGGTTTTCCACCGCCACTTCACCATAGTTTAAAATTCAAAATGGGTAAATTAATACATAGAATATTCAATACTTTTGGTCGTGAGTATCTTTACCAAAATCATTTAGCGATAGCTATTACACTTCGTAAAGGTTAGTTGAGTGACTCTATCTTGTGTAATAATAGCGTTTAATGCAGAGAAAACTCTTAGTATTTGTATAGAATCAATTCAAAAACAAACAGTTCCACTACATGAAATTATTGTAATTGATGACAATTCTAGTGACGAAACTGTGAAAATTGCTAAATCTTACAGTTGTAAAATTTTCAAAAATAACAGAACTCTCGGTCGTGGATACTGTAGAAATAAAGGTGTAGAAGTTTGTAATTCAGATTTAATTTTATTTTGTGATTCCTCTAATTATTTGAATCCTAAATTTTGCGAAAAAGCACTAACTTATTTTAATTCTGATTATCCAAGTGCAATTTTTGGAAGCATAAGAAACTGTCCAAAACTTAACGGTATGTTAAGCAGATGGCGAGGGCGTCACCTCTTCCATGAAACCGATTATTATCACAACGAAGTAATAATCTCTCCCACATTAATAACATATGCAGCAATTCTTAGGAGAAAACATGTCATTTCAGTTGGTAATTTTAATACGAATTTAGTGCAATTCGAAGATTTAGATCTAGGAAAAAGATTAATTGATCATAATTTTACAATCTTATCTCTACCATCCTTAATTACCTTTTCTTGTAGATCTGAAACTATAATGACAATTTGCTCACGTTACAACCGATGGAACACTCTAAATCTTAATAAAAAGAGATTAACACCGATTATTTTTTTCAATATTTTAAAATCTTCTTTAAGGATATTTCTTATTAAGGATTTACAATCTCGCGACTTATATTGTTGTTTATTTTCTTTATTCTTCCCACTGCTTTTTCTGACAATTAGAATCCTTTTTCCTCATAATTTTAATAAGTGAGTACTAATGCAGTCATCGTAATACCTGTCTACAATAAATACCAATCATCAAATACATCAGAATTAAAACTATTCGAAAAAATCAAAACTGTTTTTACGAATCGAGAAGTATTTATTACATTACCGAAATCCTTGGAAAAAAATTGGAAGAAAAATAGCGAATTCAAAACCATTAGTTTCAATGATGCTTACTTTAAAGATAAACTTTCATACAGTAAATTACTTTGCCGTAAACAATTCTATGAATCTTTTTCAGATTATGATTATATTCAGATTATCCAGACTGATTGCTGGGTCTTTGAAGACAAACTTGATTATTTCATAAACCTCAATTTCGATTATATCGGTGCGCCTTGGCTGGAAGGTGCATTTGATGGTTATCCAAAAGAGAAATTGTGGAAAACTGGTAACGGCGGATTTTCTCTTCGGAGGGTTTCAACATTTATATCAATATTAGAACAAATTGAAAATAGTCAAAAAGGTAAAATGCCTGTTTTCAAAACTGAACAAAAATCCTTCAAGTCTATTATTAAAAATTTTGGAATTAGGAATAACTTAAAGCACTACACTAAAGAACCTCCTGGGGAAGATATTTTCTGGTGTATATATGTGTCCAAAATTTTTAAACCATTTGAATTTAAAATAGCAGACCCAATCACAGCTGCTCATTACGCTTTTGAAGTTTTTCCTCGATATCTTTTTGAAAAGATTACAAATGGGAAGCTACCAATGGGAAGCCATAACTGGAAGAATAACAATTCTGAATTTTGGAGTAAATATATTCCATGAGAATTACAATTTCAAAAATACGGCTTTTAAAGTCTCCCTTTTTTTGGCTTTGTGCTCTCTTCATGTTAACTGCCAAAGGTCACATCGAAATCATTGATACAGAATATTCAATTCGGACTGCCAAAGCGATCATTGAAGAAGGCACTATGCTTATCGAACCAGTAGATTCCAATAACAGAATGCCGGTCATTGCAGGTACTGATAAGATTTATTCCCAGTACGGAGTTGGTCTGCTCGCCATTTTTATACCGATCATCAGCTTAGCAAAATTCCTCAGCTTTTGCTTTGGATTTGAAGAGGTAATGCTATCCCATTTCATTCTCTCTTTCTATAATATTCCATTTGCACTCCTTGGTTTGTGGCACTTTAGAGAAATTCTAAAAAAGCTTGGTCAGGATCATCATACAGCAAATTTTTTAATGGTATGCCTGGCAACCGGAACAATCTTCTGGAAATATGTGGTTACAGATTTTTCTGAAGTTACTCAGATATCTTTGCTATTTGGGGCAATTCATTCCTACATCGACAGAGAATGCCCAAGGCGTTGGATTTTTGTATCTTTATATTTGAGTATGTTAATACTTTTGAAACTTGTCTATGTGATCATTCTCCCACCATTTGTGTTTCTTGCAATAATCGAAGGAGCGAGAGAGAAAAAGATTTTTAACAATCTAGCCCAAGGTGCATCTTTTCTAACATTGGCTGGTCTATTTATTATGACACTTAATTGGCAAAGATTCGGTAATGTACTGGAATCGGGCTATGGAAATGCTCAAAGTGCATTTTCGTTCAATTACCTTCAGCGAGATTTTATCGACTATTTAATTTCTTTTGATCGCGGATTATTTCCTTATTCCCCGCTATTATTAGTAGCTTTGTTGGGATTTAGAGCATTAATCGAAAAAGATAAAAAATTTTTTCTTCTCATAGTAACAATCTCTGTTTCGCTATTTTTGCTTACAGCAAGTTGGGTGGGATGGAAAGGTGGATATTGCTGGGGAAATCGAAACATCGTTCCAATTGTTCCACTCATCGCCTTTGGTTGGGCGTGCCTAAAACTCAACAACTGTTGGTTACACAGAAAACTTTTTGCGTTTCTTTTGGTTTATTCGCTCTGCATTCAAATTGTGGGGGTATCATTAAAAACGCATGAATGGTCTGTGATTGCTCGAGAATTCAAGGATCACCCTAATCCTTATTATGTACCATCAGAAATCAAAGGAAGTGCTCTTCTATTTAGAGAGAAACTTTTCAATGTTTCAGGGATATACTCTGCAGATAAATTTGTACCCGAACACGATCACAGAATTGATTTAACAGAATACGACTCGTTTTATGGTTTTAATTTTTGGATGGTTCATGTGTTGAAGTTTTTTAACGCGAACTCTTACTTGAAGATAGTAGGAAACCTTATTTTAATTTTAGTAATAACAATTTTAGCTCACATCTTTTTAAGATGTAGAGTCAAAACATAGATTATAAATATGAAGATCTTTAAAAATATTGCTGAAGAACAAAACTCTGTTCCGATTGAAAATGGCATGATTTTACCAAGTGCACTGATAAAAGACCCCAATCCAGATATGTCACTTCAAGATGCAATTTTAACAAGAAGAACTGTGAGAGCATACGAAAGTAAAATTGTACCTTTTAAAGTATTTGAAGATCTTATTCAAATATCAATGAACTCTCCAACCGCGTGCAATGAGCAAAGATGGCGTATTCTATATTTAGATAATCCTGAAGTATTTGAAGAATTATACCAAAGAGGTTCTGCTGCTTTTATTAAAAAATCAAAACAAGCATTTATAATTTTATATAATAACCACACGGATAATTCAGAGTACAAAGACCACATACAGTCTGCCGCTGCGTTTATTAATACCTTTAGTTTAGTTGCCCACTCTTTAGGTATTGGTTCATGTTGGGTGGGGCATTTACCTAACAAAAAAGAATTACAAAGGTTTTTTAATGTACATAAGTACTATGAACCCGTTGCACTGGTAACTTTTGGATATTACAGAAAAAAAGTAAAAATCAAACCACGAAAAAAGGACCCGCAAAATATAATCGATAAAAATACTTTCGATGGTTCAGGTCTAATCTTCTCAAAATCTAAAAATGTTTTCGTAAGACGTATTGTCAGAAAGTTATATTATCTACTACCACCATTTTTAAGAAGGAAATTAAGAAAGAAAAGTCTACCTTTCGAAAAGAAATTTTACAATGAATTGTATGACTAGTTTCACTTCCCTTACAAATCATCTAACCAAGTCTTTCCCAAGATTGCTGACCCAGTTGTGTCGAGATAAAGACAACCCCCTTTATGGGTGCTTTGATAGAAACTTTTGGCACTACAAGACACGCGATTTCCCAAGCATGGTTCTTCAACAACCAGTTTATGTTTTAGATATGGTGTCTCGGGGAGAATTATCTTTTTGTGATGACCTAAAAATAAATAAAAATATTGTTAATGAGTGGGTAGATGCGTGCTTGAAATTTTGGTCTAAATCACAAAGAAAAAACGGCAGTTTCGACGAATATTACCCTTATGAGTCGGGTTTTCCTCCAACCGCCTTCAGTCTCTATTCCACTGCTCTTGTATGCAAAAATAGGGATTTTGATAATTCAATTATGGTTTCAATGGAAAGAGCAGCTTCATTTATATTGAAAAAACCTGAGGTCCAAGCATTGAACCAAGAAATTGTTGGTTTAACTGCTTGCAGTTTGGTCAAGGACTTGGGTGGTGAAATTGATTGCAAAAGGCTTAATGAAAGATGGGATGACTTATTTTCATCTCAAAGTTCAGAAGGTTGGTTTAATGAATATGATGGAGCAGACAGTGGTTATTTGTCTGTATCTTGCGATGCGTTGTTTGATTATTTTGAAGTTAAAGGAGATGAACGAGCAATGCATGCAATTACGAACGCCACTGATTACTTGTTTCACCTTCTTGCTATGGATGACAGCATACCTGCGATGATAAATTCAAGGAATACTGATTATGTTCTTCCCTATGGCTTAACTCAGATTAGCAAAGACAATGCACAAGCAGGTTCAATAATCAAAAGACTTGTCCAAGGTATCGATAAACCTACTCACTATCTCCATAGTATAGATGATCGGTATCTCACGCATTATGTTTATACAAGTTGGTATAGATGTTTGCCAAATATTGGCAATATTTCAAAAAATGAACCACTAGTGAGCAAAGGTAAGTGGTTTAAGGATGCGGGAATTTTAATCGTTCATAATCCAGAAAAATGGAGTATTCATGTTGCCGCAAGTAAAGGCGGTATTGTGGTTAAAACAAACCACGATGGAACGGTAACCAAAAATTTAGGTTGGCGTAGTACGCTACAAGAAGGTCTCTTTGCATGTACACATTGGCAGGAACCTGAGTCAAAATACACAATGGTTAAAGATGGTTCCAAGTTTTCAGTACAAATAGAAATGCCTCTCAGGAAACATCGTTTCATTGTTCCGACACCTAGTATGCATATTTGCCTTCGTATTCTGAGTCGAATTTTTGGAAATAGAATAATCCCAGTACTTAAAAACATTATGATATTTAGAAGTTCGAAACTTAAGGGTTATTATAAAAGGAAAATTTTCCTCAAAGGTCCAGAGGTCGAAATTTTTGATTCATTTCACAATCTGAATAACTTAACCTGGACGAAAGCTGGATGGTCTTCACTTCGCCATGTTTCATCAGCCGGTTCATTTTGTAAAAGCGAAGTTCAAAATCGTGATGATTTCATACTGAACTTCAAACCTAAAGAATAAGATGAGACTTGTAGTTCAAATACCTTGTTACAATGAAGAAAAAAGTATTGCTGAAACTCTTCGTGCCATTCCTTCCAAAATAGAAGGCGTGGATGAAATAATAAAGTTAGTGATAGACGATGGTAGTACAGATAAAACAGAAAGGGTAGCTAGAAAAAACGGTGCATCATATGTTGTGACCTTAAAACGCAACATGGGGTTAGCGAAAGCTTTTCAAGCAGGCATGAGCAAATCGCTTGATTTGGGTGCGGATGTTGTAGTCAACACTGACGGTGACAACCAATACAACTCTTCTGACATCAATAAACTCATTAAACCTATAATTGATGGAAGTTCAGATTTTGTAATTGGTTGCCGACCAATTAAAAACCATCCTGAGTTTTCCAAACTTAAGATTCTCTTACAGCTAATGGGCAGTTGGTTTTTGAGAAAAATATCAAAAACTGACATTCCAGACGCAGCATCTGGCTTTCGTGCCTACTCAAGGGAAACATGTCTAAGGCTTAACATTTATTCATCCTTCTCCCATTGCATGGAAACATTAATACAAGCCGGAAATTCAGGTTTGAAAGTAAGGTGGGTGAATATCCGAGTAAACCCAAAGAAACGAAAATCCAGATTATTCAGCTCTATCTTTCAGTATATTTTCAAATCAGGACAAACGATTATTTACATGTCCTCGATTTATGCCCCAGGTCGATTTTTCACTTGGTTAGGAGTTTCTTCACTGGTACCTGCTCTCATTCTCGCCTTAAGGTTTTTGATATTAGAATCAAGCGGATTGCGTGAACCAGGAACTCATATACCATCATTGATTCTTTTTTCCGTCTTAACTTTTACAGGTCTTCTTCTCTTATCTCTAGGTATTCTCGGGGAACTACTTAAGGCACATCGTAAAATCAACGAAGAAATTCTATACGAATCCAAAAAAAGAAAGTTTGAAGATTGTTAGAAATAAATCTGATAATATGAAGTTATACTTTGCGTAAATAAATATAAATTTTTGAAAAAATTCTACTTATTTATTCTAACATCAGGTTTTAGCTTTCTATTAAACAACATTCTAAACCTTTACTTTGTTGAAATCTTACACGCAGACACGAAATTATCCGCAGCAATAACTTACTTTTTGTTATTTTTCTTAAATTTTTTTATATTTAAGAATTTCATTTTCGTCAAAAAGAATGGGTCGGATAAAAAATTAGATATTTACGATTACATTAAATTAAATTTAATTCTTAGACTTTTGGAATATCTGTCGTTTCTTACATTACTCAAAGTATTCAATCTATATTTTCTTATATTAGTAAATTTAGTCTCAATAATTTTCACCCTTCTCAAATATTTTTATTTAAGAAGGATGACGCTAAATTAATTTAAATGACTGCTTCTAATTCAGCAAAAATACTTCATCCATACATTAATAAAAGAATACAACAGCTACAAAAATACCTGTATCCAAGAAATCACTTATGGGGAATTGATATATTTAACTTATCCCAGAAAGAAAATTTTAACTTAATTTCAAATTGGAATATCCCAACTTCTGTTTGCCGTACTTTTAAAAAGATTTTTTTTAGCCAATTTTCACCTGGCATAAATGTTGAGATACCGTCTTTAATCTGTTCCTTTCGAAACTCCTTGATTTATTCGGTTTGCGGGCCCCTATCACTAGTACGCGCATACGGTAAGGCAAAGGTTTTCGCCTGGGTTTTTTCCCCTCCAAAAAGGGAAATCAGAAACCCTCTTGACCCCTACTACCCAAGTAACCTTGAACGCTATTCTGGTTTCCTTTGCCTAACACCAGATGCAGAAAAATACTTTTCTATGTTTGCCCCCTCCAAGTTTATCCCTTGGTGCGTTGATCAAGATATGTTTGATGGCAAACCTCCTCTTCAGAATCCCGAAAATCCTTTTTTCCTAGCTAGTGGCAAGACGGGTAGGGATTACGAAACGCTTGTAAAAACTGCCAATTATATAAATACTGAAATTCGTATTATTGGGCCAAGTATCCAAAGACCAAGAGATTTACCACCAAATGTAAATTGGATAGATACATCTTCTGATCCACCAGATCAGGCAATCGACTACCCCACCCTTCGGGAATGGTATGCTCAGTGCACGGCAGTTTGTATACCACTAAATGGAGATGCAGATGACACTTGTGGATACACAAATATGCTCGAAGCTATGGCAATGCGTAAGCCGGTAATGATGACTCAATCAGGTTGTTTGCACATAAGCCCTGAAACGGATGGATTTGGCTTCCAGATAAAGCCAAGAGATATTCGGGGTTGGGTTGATGCAATGAATCATCTTCATAAAGATCATAAAAAAGCACTAGCAATGGGCTATCGGGGGCGTGAAATCGTTGAAAGAGACTTTACAATTGATCGCTTCAACCAAGATATACTCGGATTTATTGAAACAATTCTAAATAAAAGTTGAACTTGGAGTGTAATATTTTTTTTAGTGTCGTCATACCGACTTATGAACGACCCGATGATTTAAGGAATTCTCTTAATTCACTAAGTAAAGACATTCAGCTAGGGTCTCCTCCGTATGAAATTATTGTTACGGATGACTCCAAGTCCGAAGAATCTAGAAGGATGATTGAAAGCGAGTTCCTTAATGTGTCTTGGGGAAAAGGAAAACAAAATGGACCAGCTGGCAATCGAAATGCTGGAGTGGACAGAGCCAATGGTAAATGGATCGTCTTTTTGGACGACGACTGCATCGCACAAGAAGGTTATCTAAACGCTTATGCAAAAGCGATTACTGCCAATCAGAGTATTCAAGTTTTTGAGGGGCGAATTTTTGCGGATCGACCAAGAAGAACATGGGCTGAAGGCTGCCCAGAAAATGAGCATGGCGGGATGCTCTGGACTAGCAATCTATGTGTAAGTCGAAAATTATTCATCGAATTAGGCAAATTTGATGAAAGGTTTACAGTTGCATTTGAAGATGTAGATTTTGCTCAACGCATAAAAGGCGCTGGGTTAAAAACCATGTTTGTTAACGATGCCTCAGTATGCCATCCATGGCGCACCCTCAAGCAAACTGGTAAAAACTGGAAACCGATTGGATACGAATGGATTGAACTTAAAAACTTTCTAGATAAACATCCAAATGCAATAAATCATAGCTCACCATTCGTATATTTAAGACACCTAAAAAGAATGGTTACAAAAGACATGGCAACTTGCATCATAAAATACAAGGGAGCAGGAACTAGTATTTGGTTAAACAATTTAATAACAACCAGTTATGTAATATTAAAGTTAATCCAGAGAAATTGTAAAATAGAGGATTTTCTACTACACCGACTTCCTATCATATATAGCCTTCTTGCATCTTTGCGAAAATACCCAAATTATGAAAAGATTTTATACCTTAAAAAAGTCAAAGTAAATTATGTTATCCTTGATATTGGTGCAAATGAGGGAATATTCACTACCCTCTTCGCAAAACTAGTCAAAAGTAAGGGAAAAGTTTATTGCTTTGAGCCAGTATCAATAAACTTTAATAGACTGAAAAATAATGTGGAATCTTTTTCATGGGTGTCTTGCTATAAAAAAGCAGTGGGTAACAAAAATGAATCTAAAGTTATTCACTTCTCAGAATCGGATTTACAAAAATCAACATTGATCAACGATAATAATTTAAAGAATTCTCAAAAGGAAGAGATAGATCAAATAAAAATTGATGACTTTGTTGATAAACACTTCATAAACGAAGTTCATTTCATCAAGTGCGATGTTGAGGGATATGAATTTGAAGTCCTACGTGGAATGAAAAATTTGCTTATCAATCGTAACCCTGAACTATCAATTGAAATTACAATAAACAAAAATAAAAGAATCAAATTTTTTCATTTTCTTCTTTCATGTGGTTACAAAAGATTTACTAAAATTGAGAAAGGATTCCCTACGATTGATCCAATGAAGAATATTCCCCAAGACAATTATTTTTACCTATATGCAACAGTATAATTCGCACAGTGCTTTTTTTTAAAAATAAGATAGTTATATTCTTAACAAAGACTAATTGGGATTATTATCTACATCCATACCGAACTCTATATGCAAAGGAACTTTATAAGTTGGTAAAAAAAATCTATTGGATTAATCAACCTACCCGAAATCCATTAAAATTCATCGCAGAATACTTCAAAAACAAAAAAGTATCACAATCAGTAGTAGTATTTACTCCGTTTCTGCTTTGCTGTACGCATGAGAAGATGACAAAACTGAATGCATGTATCTTGAGATTTCAAATATTTATATTGGTAGGCAAAATTAATAACCGAACTATTCTTTGGTCAGTTTATTGCTCGCACAAAAACTTCATTACACATTTTCCATGCGCCTATAAAATTTATTGGCCTGGTGATTTATTTGATCCTTCATCAGAACAAATTTCATGCAAGGAATATGATTTGTTGATGCCTTTAACAGAACAAAATTATAATTACATCAAAGATAGGTTCCCAGATAAAGCAATACTTTCTACTACGGGTTGTGATGAAAATATATTTTCAATCAAAAGAGTTCAAAAACAAGATTTTGTTCCTTTTGAATTACAATTTTCCGATAATCTTAAGATAATTGGTTATGTAGGAAATATTTCGGACTTTCGCCTAGACTTCGAACTTATCATCAAAATTGTAGATAAATTCACTAATCTAAGATTTGTTTTTATTGGGATATCCGACAAATCTAAAGCAACAGAATCGTACTTATCTACACTAAAACGAAAAAGCAATTTCAAATTAATTGAGAATTTAGAATATAATCAAATTCCTTTTTATATTAATCAATTCTACGCGGGTATCATACCGTACAAATTAAATCATTTTAATTTAGGAACCAATCCTAATAAATTTTATGAATATTCTTCTATGGGCAAAATTACTATCTCAAGTGATATCCCTTCTCTTCGAAAATACCATTCATCTATTTTAATTTGCAAAAACGAGCAGGATTGGATCAATCAACTATCAAATTATTTGGATTGGAAAATCGATACTCTAAAACTAATTTCAATTGCAACAAATGCATCACCTAAAAAAAGTCTCGAAAGGTTGAGTAATTTCATATTAAATCAAAATCGATCTTCGTAATAAATAATGAACTTAATTAGTTTATTACCACATTTTGTTCTCAAGCATAAAGTTATAACACTACTCTGTAAGCTTAAGATACAAGATCGCTATACTATTTGTAATTTTAACACTCACGCATCTGTTTTAGTTGATCTCCTAGATCCCGAACCTAGAAATACTTTCATAACAGGCGTTTTCGAACCATTCTTTTTTAAAATTGCTCTTGCGTTTCTTCCGAATAATGGAATTTGCTTTGATTTAGGTGCTAATACCGGTTTTTGTTCTTTCGGTCTAGTGCAACAGAAGCCAAATGTACATTA
>CACMZN010000023.1 GCA_902618175.1 uncultured Verrucomicrobiota bacterium | reverse complement strand
TGGCACGCTCAGTCTGAAATCGAGAAATGATTATTGTCACGGGGGCCAGTAGAGGACTGGGTCGTTCTATTGCAGAACGATTGTTGCAGTCAGGCAAAAAGGTGTTGGGCCTATCGCGAAATAAGATAGATTTGCCTTTCGAATCAATGGCTTGCGACATTTCAGACTATAATGCCGTCAAAGAGATTGCCAGGAATTTCCGAATGGAAAAGCGTAATTTGGATGGTTTGATCAATGCAGCTGGAATTGCGTCCATGAATCTCGCAGTAACCACTCCGCCGAGCATGACTGAGAAGCTGATACAAACTAATCTTACTGGCACCATCTATTGTTGCCAGCTTTTGGCTCCTCTAATGATAAGAAATAAAAAGGGAAGCATCATTAATTTTTCAAGTATAGCGGTCGCTCTGGGACTCAAGGGTGAATCCGTCTATGCGGCGAGCAAAGCTGGAGTGGAGGGGTTTTCCAGAAGCTTTGCGAGGGAAATGTCAGATTTCAACATCACGGTAAACTGCATAGCTCCCGGTCCCATCAAAACCGACTTGCTTAAGGGAGTCACCGACGAACAAATCAATGACATCATTGCCAGACAAGTCATTCCAAAGCGATTTAATCCGGAGGACATAAGCGATGTATGCGAATTCTTGCTTGATTCGCAGTCCAGTTCCCTAAGCGGTCAGGTACTGAACGTGGGTGGAGCTTGATGAACTTAATTGAAAAACTCTCTTTGAAGTGGAAAAACATTAGCCATCCATTTCTTATCCATCCGAGCGGCAACTTGAGTTTTTCGGAAATTCTCTCCCAGAAGCGGGTTGACTTATCCCTTATTCGACGCGGAGACGTGGTCGCCCTCATTGGCGATTTTAATCCCTCTTCAATTTTGATTTTACTTCGCCTAATTGATTTGGATGTGATCATCGTCCCCCTGACGATTGAGACCAGGGATGACCACCGATATTTTTTTGATTCTGCATTGGTCGATGTTGTCATAGAGAACGCAAGAGCAACCCGTCTTAAGCATCAAGACAATCATCCAATGATCGAAAAACTGAGAAAACGTGGAAATCCCGGTTTGGTTCTTTTCTCTACCGGTACCACTGGTCGCCCAAAGGCAATCCTTCATGACTTAAGTTATTTTCTGAAGCGATTTGATACGCCTCGTCCCCAATTGAGGACTTTAAATTTTCTACTTTTCGACCACATCGGTGGAATCAACACCCTACTTCATACTTTGTTCAATCGTGGAGTGGTAGTTGCTCCTGAAGACCGATCTGTGGATGGAATACTGAAAACCTGTGCCATTCACAATGTCGAAGTCCTTCCCACAACACCAACATTTTTAAGGATTATGTTGATGAGTGGAGTCATTCCAGATGGATTTCCATCCAGCGTCCGCATTATAACCTATGGAACAGAGCGAATGGATCAACCCACTTTGGATAAGCTTTGTGATTCATTGCCCAAAGTAGACTTCAGACAAACATTCGGAATGTCCGAACTTGGCATCGTTCGCGTCAAATCGAAATCTCGTAAAAGTCTATTTATGAAAGTGGGAGGAGAGGGAGTGGAGACACGGGTAGTTAAAAATGTGCTGCAAATCCGATCGGCGAACCGAATGCTTGGTTATTTGAATGCCCCCTCCCCTTTTGATCAAGAAGGCTGGTACGACACCAAGGATATGGTGGAAAAAAAAGACGAGTTTTACAAAATCGTGGGTAGAACCAATGAAGTCATTAACGTTGGCGGACTCAAGTGCTTGGCTTCTGAGATCGAGCGGGTTGCCTTGACCTATCCAAACATTGCCTTGGTTAAAGCCTACGGTAAAGAAAATCCCATCACTGGCCAGCATGCAGAAATCATTGTACAACCTCAAAACGCAGACTCCTTTGATAAAGTCACTTTTAAGAAATTCCTTCACGATCACCTTCAAAACCATATGATTCCACGCAAGATTCGCGTTGAGCAAGTGAAGGTTGGGCATCGCCACAAAAGGATTTGAAAAGAGATGCTTTCCTTCTGTGAAATTGAAGTGAATCATGCCAAGTTAATTCTTGATTGGCGAAAATCTCCAAGAGTTTCCAAGTTTATGTGCACGGAGGTTCGACATGGTGTGCAAGAACAAAAGAAATGGATCATCAATTCTCGAAAAAAAACTGATTTTTACCATTGGTTGATTCTTTATCTCAAAAAACCCATAGGCTATCTCAGCCTCAGCAAATATAACACATTCGAAAAGACAGCTTCATGGGGCTTTTACATTGGTGAAGAAGATAATGTTAGATTGGGTGGTTTGATTCCCCCCTACTTCTATAACTTTTGCTTCAATTCTCTGGGTATTCATAGAATCGATGCCGAGATGCTTTATCTTAACACGACAGTCATCGGACTTCACCTTCTACATGGATATAGATTCACGCCCTCTTACAATCGAATCATAACAAAAAATGACAAAGAAATGCTCCTCGTAACCATGTCGCTCTACAAAGAAATTTTCAATCGCAGTAGGTTTACGCGTTGTAAGAGCAATTTTCCAACAGATTTCTGGGATTATGGAAAGCAAACAGATGACACCGAATTACTGGAATATGAAAAAATTACGGGAACAAGCGAGCAAACGGAGATCCTACATGCCCTGCTCAAACAGAGAAAATATAAAATTTCTCATCAGCAACTTCCTCCATTCGCTCAGCATGCAAAATTTGTCAAGGAGCATCCCTATCGGTCGTGGTGGCTGATTCGTACATCGGGAAAACCGATCGGATCCGTGTATTTCACGAATGAAAACTCAGTAGGAATCAATTTAGCTATCGAAAAGAATTTTTTTTATCAAAAAGTGATCGAGTGGGTTCGCGATCAGAATATTCCTCTACCTCCCCTTCCTTCAGTAAGACCGGAATTCTTTTTCATAAATGTCTCGCCAACCAATCTGATTTTGATTGAAACCCTCAATCGGATGGGATCTACGCCGACTCAGAACTCTTATCGCATTGGATGAACTGGCAATACAATTTTTACCGCTTCATGGTTGCGAAATTCAGTTCTTTATTAAAATTGATCGACTTATGAAAACTGACGGAGATCGGAACTGCCGTGGGATGAAAATAGGACCACAAGCAGCATACATTTTTTTGGTTTTCATAGGATGTGAGAACGCCCCCGTCGGAGGCAACTCAGTTCCTGAAATAGTAAAAGGCGTTGAAATCGTGGAACGAGAAGGCATGGTTCTGATTCCAGGACAGACTTATCGTAGGGGAAACGAATACAATCCTGGAAACGGCAAAAGGTATAGAGAAGAATCTCCTGCCCATCTCGTGACTGTATCAAGTTTTTGGATAGACAAGCACGAAGTGACCAATGCGAAATTCAAGGAATTCGTGGATGCAACTGGATACGTCACTTTTGCAGAGAAAAGCCTCAGTGAAAATGAATTCCCAAACGCTCCTCCCGAACAATTGGTTCCAGGAGCAACCATCTTCAGTCCGCCCCCCGAAGATATTGATCCTTGGGCTTCAGATGACGCATGGCGATGGTGGTCCTATGCAAAAGGAGCTTGTTGGAAACATCCTGAAGGAGAAGGCTCGAATATAAGACATCGGATGAATCATCCTGTGGTTTGTCTTAATGCAAACGACGCAAAAGCCTATGCTGAATGGGCAGGAAAAAGACTTCCTACCGAGGCGGAGTGGGAATTAGCGGCAAGAGGCGGTTTGAAGAATGCAATGTTCACATGGGGAGACGATCCCAAGCCTGAAGGCAGATGGATGGCGAATTGTTTTCAAGGAAGATTTCCAGCCAATAATTCGGTTCAGGATGGATACAAAAGTACAGCTCCTGTGGGCTCATTTCCTCCCAATGCATTTGGCCTTTTTGATATGGCTGGAAATGTGTGGGAAATTTGCAGTGATTATTACCACCCTGACTATTACAATGAATTTATTCAAAATCCTCACCCAAATCCCACTGGTCCTGAGCATCCAATAACAAATTTCGAACTTGAGCACTTTAATCGTCATGGAACCTGTCCGATTCCAAAGGAAGGAACAAGTGAGCTAACTTTCCTACATGTGAGCAGGGGCGGGTCTTTTCTTTGTCACTGGGATTATTGCTTGAGATACCGACCTGCAGCAAGACATTATGCCGAGATACTTTCACCTACAAACCATTCTGGCTTCAGATGTGTTAAAGACACAGAATAGCTCAAGACAGATTATAATTTGCATATTTTAAAATGTTGAAGCTTAGGTATTCTGACTGGATAAAAAACCTCTACATATCTACTGGGATGCATACTCTATTATCCTGTCAGAATTATATAACTTAGATTTTGTTGCGCCACAGTCTAGACATCAAGCTCAATCCACATTACATCAAATCAAGCCATACCCTAGAGGAGTGTAAAGAATTCAGTACAAGTAAAGCGACTTGTCTTAGCGTTCGAAAACCCATTGAATTTGTGATGTATTGGATCAACAATTCTAAACAACCAGAATTTTTTTCGAGTTCGATGTTTTTGCTACTGTCAAAACTACGATCAATTAGCTGTAATTTTTCAAAAAAAACTTGCCGTTTATCGAATTTCGATCAACTATAATACTATGAAAATTTTCATTTTCACGCTCCCGTTATATGTTATTTTAACATCTGCGTTTGGAATCGCTGAGCGAGACTTTCACTCCAAGAACGGTCAGGTTATAAGAGGTTCGATTGTGAGCTATGAAGGAGAAGGGGACATTCTTTTAAGACGAAGTAGTGATTTGCAACTTTTCCGCGTTAGTTTGGACATTTTCACGGAAGACGACCAAGCTTTCGTCAAAAACAACTTCCCTCCAGACCACAAAAAATTACCTGAGTTTCCTCGTCCCTTGAATGACCGTGCCCTCGCCATCAATGCCAAAGCAATTGATGACTTGGTCATTTCGAAACTCAGATCTTACAACCAGCGCGAAAATAAAATAGCAGGGGATGAGGTTTTCCTTAGACGTGCCTACTTGAAGATCATGGGGAGGATACCCACCCTATCCGAAACCAAGGATTTTTTGGACGACAAGGACAAAACCGGCAAACGCAAAAATCTCATCGACAAGCTCCTTCTCACCGAAGGGTACGTAAGTAATTGGTTTCATTATTGGGCAGATGTGCTGAGGGCTAAAGACAATCTCGGTAATCGGGTGTCGGGAAAACCTTACATCGATTACATCAAAAATTTCATCGCCACCAACAAACCATACGATGACTGGGTAAGGGAAATGCTTTCTTCATCTGGAAACATGTGGGAAAGAGGTAACGGTGGCATTGGTTATTACGCACGTGATCGAGGTATGCCACTCGACAACATGTCCAACACGGTCAAGATATTCCTCGGTACCAGTTTGGAATGCGCCATGTGCCACAACCACCCTTTTGACCGCTGGACACAAAAACAATTTTATGAAATGGCTGCCTTCACACATGGAGTCGGAAACGTTCAACTCCGTGGTCAGGAAAATCTTAACATAATGAACCGTCTCGCCCGAGCTGAGCAACGAAGAATCGAGCAGGGTGATGATCCGAGAACAGCCCGGAGAGTTAGGGATGCTGCCAGAGATATAAGCGATATAATGCTAACTGGTCTGTCAAGCACAGGAACAGGCAAGATTAATCTTCCTTATGATTACCAGTACGACAATGCCCAGCCCAGCGAGCAAGTGAAAGCTAGCACTATATTTGGACTGGCCATTGAACTGGATGAAGACCTTGAGGAGAAAAGTCCCAGATCATCCTATGCGAGTTGGGTAGCATCAGATTCGAATCCTCGATTTACCACAGTCATCGTCAACAGACTTTGGAAGAAGACGTTTGGCATTTCACTTATTGAACCTCTGGACAATATGTTTGACGACACCATGGCAACGCACCCTAAACTACAGCTTCACCTTGAGAAGGTCATGGTTGCCTTAGATTACGATCTCAAGGAATTTTTACGAGTTCTATATAATACGAAAACTTTTCAAAGATTGGCACCTGCCAGAGACATCCTGGCTAGGGATGCCAAGGACACCAGCATGCCCGAAGACGTTAAGTGGGTAATCGCTGGTCCTTACCCAGACAATCCTTCAAGGAAAAGCGTGCCTTATTTTTATCAAGGTCCACAAGTTGAAAGAATGACTGGTGAACAACTCTGGGACTCCCTAATAACGCTCAATTATCCCAATCCAGACTCCCGGAAAATCAAACCTCGTCAGGACCACTATGCAAACTTCGAGAAATATTCGACTATGACGGGTGAAGAGCTTTTTGATTTGGTTATGGAAAGAACTGGTCTTCGATCGGAACCGGGAGCTGCCACGCCCACACCCGCAAATAATCCTGCCGAAATGTCTCCAAAGCTGGGAGAGCCCATCAACACCGAATGTCCACTCAAACCTGGCAGAAGCATTGATCCTAGTCTCAAGGCCCTTAATGAGAAGGGAGAAACTATTGGCTTTTGCTGTAGATCCTGCCTAAACAGATTCAAAAGCAGTCAACCTACTCCCACTGCGCTCACCCAACCCAGTACGCCCAAATTAAGCAATCCAGTAAACATCGATTGTCCCTTGAAACCCGGCAGACCGATTGATCCTTCGTTGTTGGCGATCAATGAGAACGGGGAAACCATTGGTTTTTGCTGCCAGAATTGTTTGAACAAATTCAAGGCGGAAATGAATCAGAAAAAAATGGCTTCTTCCAACTCCTCCTCAGAAGAATATGTAAACTTCGTTCGGGATCGAAACTCCGTTCGTGCTTCTGAAGTTGGGTCGCCTGCCAGAGCAGGACATCTCATTCGTGAATTTGGGGGCTCTGATCGCGAACAAATTGAAAACAGCCACAAACAAGCCTCGGTAACCCAAGTTCTTAACTTATTGAACGGTTACGTCGAGGAGCGATTGCTCAAGAATAGAGAGGCCGAAGTCTTGTTAAACATAAATAAGACGAAATCTTCTCATTTGATGATCGAAAATGCTTTTCTATCAATACTTAACCGCAAACCTACCACCAAAGAGATTTCCGACTTCACTCCTCTTGTCTCCGGCAAGACCGCACAAGCAGCCCACGACTTAGTCTGGGTTTTAGTAAATAGCCATGAATTCATGTTTGTCCAATAACGGCAAATGGAATAATATTAAGGAATACAAATGAAAACTAGTTTCAACAGCATAGATGAACTTGGACGCAGGGAATTTATTGCCAATGCCGCGAAGGCTTGCTTGGGAGTTGGTCTCATGCCGATGGCGGGAGCTTACATACACAACTCCATAAAAGCTTTGGAACCTGGAGCTCGTCCGGCAAGTGCAAGGCACATCATTTACTTGAATATGGCAGGGGCGATGTCTCACTTAGATACTTTCGGACCAAAACCTGATGCACCTGCCATTCAAGGTCCCACAAAATCCATTCAAACCACTGCGGACGACATCATACTTTCCGAACACCTGCCTGAAGTTGCCAAACACGCCCATAATTCCGCCGTTATTCGTTCCATGGTCACAAGTCAGGGTGCTCATGAGCAAGCTAGTTATCTTATGCACACCAGCTACTTGAAAAGGGGTACGATCGTTCACCCTTCTTTTGGCAGCTGGGTAGCTAAACTTTCTGGTGAGATCAACAGGACCATACCAATGAATGTTAAAATCGGGGGTGGTTCACATGGGGCCGGTTTCTTGGAATCGAAATACGGACCTTTGCCCATTGGGAACCCTGAGTCTGGTCTTGCCAACAGTACTATGGCCGAACACCTCGACCAAAATCATTTCCAGAGCCGTATCGATCTTGCTTCCAAGATGAACTCAACTTTTACTGGTAGATTTCCACAAAAACAAGTCAGAGCGTACACCGATCTCTACAGGGATGCGGTCAAGCTTATGAGAAGCGAGGATCTCAATGCCTTTGACATCGAGCAGGAACCCGAAGCCATGCACGAACTCTACGGAACATCCAACTTTGGACAAGGCTGTTTACTCGCACGCCGACTCATTGAAAATCAAGTGCGATATGTCGAAGTAACCAGAGGAGGCTGGGATACCCATGACAACAATTTTGAAAGAGTTGCTGAGAACTGCAGCGAGATCGACAAGGCTTTGAGCGGTCTGCTTCTTGATCTTGAAGTTCGCGGTCTTCTAAAGGAGACAATCGTGGTATTGACTTCAGAATTCGGTCGGACTCCGAATATCAATCCCAGAGACGGTAGAGATCACTGGCCTTATTACTACACTGCTTTTCTTGCAGGGGGTGCCATCAAGGGAGGTACGTCGTTTGGAGATACAGACGAAATCGGTAGAAACTTAAGCAAGGACAAACCAGTCAAACCCGAAGATTTAAACGCAACTTTAGCTTATGCATTGGGGCTTCCTCTCAATGACGTCCAGTATTCACCTTCTGGGAGACCTTTCACCGTCGCTCACAATGGTGATCCTGTACAAGAAGTTCTCTCATAGTTTTTTTTCGCGCACTGTATGGGAAAACTTAAACTAACAATTTTTGGGTTATTTTTTCTCTTTTCTTCAGTTTCGGCGGTTGAACCGTTCAGGACCTTCACCACACCCGAAGGCCAGTCGGTAGTTGGAAAAGCAGTTGGATACAAAGGTACCTTGTTTATTCTCATGAATCAACAAGGCAAAATGATGCAGGTAGGATTTGACGCTCTCTCGGCTGATGACAAAGCTTATCTCCTCAATGCCGTAAATGAAGGGAGAATACCTCAGGGTGTTCCCAAGCGTTCGGAAATTACCTCCGCAACCTCAAATTCTGAACCTGATTCAGATATGAGTGTTGAAATGGAAAGTGATTCTATGACGGTTGCAGATCAGGATGAGACCAAAATACTACGTCCCCCCCCAACAAAAAAACCAACTTTTCGTAACGGTTCTTTCTTCTCCCACCGACCAGTCGCTTTGGATGAGGACCCCCATGAGGTTGTTGTAGATATTGGTTCTTCCATTCCTCTACCTGGCGAACCCATTGACTTTTCCAGACACGTATTGCCTATCTTCGAAGAACGGTGTAACACTTGTCATAGTTCACCTCACGAAAAAAACGGTAAGACCATTAATCCCAAGGCTGGAGTTGTTCTCGATGATCATGCTTCGATAATAAAAGGTAATGCCAGCGGATCGATTGTTGAGGCAGGCAAGCCAGAAGACAGCATCATTTACGAAGTCATCACCCTGTCTGAAGACGATGATTTGTTTATGCCACCAAAAGGAGGTCCCTTAGATTCAGAACAAATCGACATCATCAAGAGATGGATTATTGAGGGAGCTAAAGAAAGTGCAGACGGCGGTGGAGTTATGGTTGGAACAGGCACTCTTCCAAGAGACGATGAACCTGTGAGCTTCGATAGGCACATTATGCCTTTGTTTCAAGATCGGTGCATGGAATGTCATGCTGCTCCCTACGTCAACAATGGTCGAACCATCAAACCTCGTGCAGGATTAAGACTCGACACCCATGAATCGGTAATGAAAGGCAACTTAGACGGACCCATTGTTGAATCAGGAAATCCAGAAGAGAGCACATTGTATTATGTAGTTACACTTGGAGAAGATGAGGCAGAAATTATGCCTCCCAAGGGTAAACCACTTTCAGATGATCAGATCGTGATGATCAAAAGATGGATACTTGAAGGTGCCCTTGCACGCCCTGCAAAATTTGCCGCTGATCCGAATGCACCGCCGAAAGTCAAAAAGGGATTGATCGAATCGGGTGAAAATTTCTCTGTCGTCGGAAAAAATGATTCTCTTTTGTCCATGCTTTCAAAAAGAGTAACCAGCGTATCCAACGCTGGTTTAAAGGATGCAATGAAAAGTGGGGCTTTAGTTACACCCTTAGCAGAAAGACACTCTTTAGTCAGAGCAGAATTTTCTTCAGCCGCTAGCCTAGTTAAGGATGACGCAATTGACTCTTTAACGAAAATCAAGAACAATATTTCACACCTCGACTTATCAAAGACGAAAATTACGGATCAGGGTCTTAATAAGATCAAAGGTTTTGGAAATCTAACCTGGTTGAGCTTAAGAAACACACTTGCCGGTGACCGTGGTATCGAAGCAATATCGAAACTTCAGCATCTTAAATACCTAAATCTTGTTGGTACTGCAGTTACCGATAGAAGTGTTCGTACCTTGTCCTCTATGAAAGGATTGGAAGAGATTTATCTATTGAATTCTAAAGTCACTGAAAAAGGAGTTGAAAATCTCCGCAACGCTCTTCCTGATACAAAAGTTGTTCTCGACACCTTGATACTTAATTAAACTGAAAGCGATTTGGGTCCCATTGGTCTAACGCAGGATTTCTTTCTACTTAATAAGGTTTCCATTATACAAGAAGCATAATTTTTGGTCCCCTGTGGCACAAATTATTGTTAAAACAAGTCTTTAGCATTTTCAAACATTTCATTGAAATCATGCATATGCATGTGTCTCAAAAGTAATTGGTGATCAGACGTCACTCATAAGGATTCAATCCCTATTTTTAGGGTTTAAATTGCCTCATCATTCACAGGCAAATATATTTTTCATATGTACTTGTACTCGAAACTACTTTCCTAAAATGTGAACACCGAAAAAATCAGATCTTCTTTCCCTATTTTGAACAAACTCAACCGCGGTAAACCAATCGCGTATCTTGATAATGCTGCTTCATCCCAAAAACCAGAAGCGGTCATAAGATGCATTGCTGATTATTACAGGAATTCAAATTCAAATGTTCATCGGGGGGTTTATGAATTGGCTGAAGAATCGGAAAGAAAATACCTTAAGGCGAGACGGACCATTGCTGAGTTTTTGTCCGTCAGTGAAGATGAAATCATTTTCACCCGAGGTGCCACGGAATCTTTGAATTTGGTGGCTCAAAGTTTTGGACGCACCATTCTAGCCAAAAACGATGTGGTGATTCTTACAGAAATGGAACATCATGCAAATATCGTACCTTGGCAACTTCTTTGCGAGCAGATTGGGTCATCAATCAAAGTTGTTACCACACTGCCAGACGGATCACTGAATAGAGAAGCCTTAGATAAACTTTTGCGTGAGGAACGGGTAAAAATACTTTCATTGTGTTCCATTTCCAACACCTTAGGTACGGTGAATCCAATTAAGGACATTGTCTCTGAAGCACATCAAAATGGAACCTATGTAGTTGTAGATGGTGCGCAAAGTGTTGCTCATGAAAGGTCTGATCTAAAGGATCTTAATTGCGATTTTTTTGCTTTTTCTGGACATAAGGTATTTGGGCCCATGGGAATTGGTGTTCTCTATGGTAAAAAAGAACTTCTTGAGACCATCCCTCCTTACCAAGGCGGAGGCGATATGATCGACCAAGTTAGTTTTTCTGGAACTACCTTTGCTCCAGTTCCTCAAAGATTTGAAGCGGGAACTCCAAACGTAGCAGGTTCAATTGGTCTAGGTGCAGCTATTGATTTTCTTGATGAGATAGATATGGGTCAACTTAGATTGCATGAGGAATCACTTTTGCGAATTGCTCAAAATGGTCTTTCCGAAATAACAGGCTTTGTCGAACATGGCATCACTAAAGACAAAGCTGCAGTACTTTCGTTTACCATAGAAGGAATTCATCCACTCGACTTAGCTTCCATCTTAGATGCTGAGGGAATTGCCATTCGTACGGGTCATCATTGCTGCCAACCACTGATGGAAAAACTGGGCGTTGAGGCTACGGCTAGAGCATCGTTTGCATTATACAACACACCTCAGGAAGCGGAGAGGTTTGTCTTGGCGGTTAAAAAAGCCGTCTCCATTCTCCGATAGCACTCCCCGAAAAGATAAACTAGACCGTTCTTAGTTTTTCAGCCAAGGCAACCTGCTGTTCTGCTCGATTTCCGCATCAATCTCTTTCATTCTGAAAGACAACCGTTCAACCAACTTAGGATTTTGTATGGAGAGGTTGTTTTTTTCAGACAAATCCTCAAGCAAGTCAAAAAGCATTACCTCATATTTCTCCTTTGATTTTTTTTGTTTCTTCACAAGCAATTTCCATTTTCCTTGTCGAATCCCTTCCAACTCTCCCCGGGAGGTGTAGTACAGAAATTCATTGCGCGGTGGGTTTCCATTACCCATCAAAAGGGCTGTTGCATCCAAACCATCTATTTTTACTTTTTGGGGGAGAGGCTTACCTGTAATTGCAGCAAAGGTTGGCAGTAGATCAATTGAACTCATGAGTTCATCGCATATCGTGCCAGGAGGAATACCGGGTCCACTCATTACGCAAGGAACCCGCTGTCCACCTTCGAATGTGGTGCCCTTGCCGTCTCTTAAAGAACCTGCGGATCCACCATGATGACGAAATCCCAACCAAGGTCCGTTGTCGGTGGTATAAATAATGAAAGTATTTGAAGTAAGGTTGAGTTCGTCCAAAGTTTGGAGTATTCTGCCCACTTCCGAATCTATATGTTGAATAGTGTTTACATAGGCATTCATTGGATTTGGATCGCGTATTTCATCTGGAACATATAAGGGAATGTGTGGCATTGAATGCGGCAAATAAATAAAGAAGGGGGAATCTTTGTTTTCTTTGATAAAATCGATTGTTTTTTGAGTACATCGTCTGGTGATTGTTCTCTGATCCACTGGCAATTCGATTATCTCCTCATCAAGTACGAGAGGGGTTCTCCACTTCGTTAAAGTTGATTCGGGGTCCTTCCAGAGCAAATCCATACCCTCCGGACCGCCTTTCGGCTTTCCTTTGTTGTCCGGATGGTTCATGTCGTTGGAGTACGGAATGCCGTAATATGTGTCAAATCCGTTGGCAGTAGGAAGTACTTCTTTATGATGACCTAAGTGCCATTTGCCAAAACACGCGGTTGCATAATTCATAGCCTTAAAGTGATCAGCAAGCGTATGTTCGCTGGGATTCAGTCCTTTTGTCGAACCAGGAAACAAAACATGTTTATGCATACCCACTCTCTTGGGATAGCACCCCGTCAAAAGTGCTGCACGGGAAGGAGTGCAAACGGGAGATGCCACCATAAAATTGGTAAATTTTCTACCTTTTTCGGCTATTCTGTCAATGTTGGGAGTCTTGATTTTAGTAGAGCCAAAACAACTGAGATCACCGTAACCTTGATCGTCTGCAAAGATGAGGATAAGGTTGGGTGTTGACACTTTAGCATTAGCGATAATGAGCAGAACAAAATTAATGAGGTGACATAAAGTCTGGAATTTCATTCGGCTATCATGATCATTTGATTGAAATCCTATCAAGAATTAAAAGAGCAAATCAAAACCTTTACACTTCGATTCAATGCATGAAGACTTGTTCTCAATACAGTTTCTCTAGTTGAGTCCAAAGTGAAGAGATCGTAAAGAACTCCTTATCTAAAATAGATCGTTACATGTTAAATAACCTGCTTTTCCCGAAAGTCAGTCTTCATTCTTTCAGTATAATCATTTAAAAATATTGCCTCTCTGGTTAGGTTTTTTTGTGATCGGTAGTGACAAGAATCTTGATCTATGGACTTAGAATCTTATTCACAGGATAGATTGTTACTGGATTATCTGCTTAGGTCATCAAAAGTTTAAAATTTTCATATGGAAAAAAAGAATTCATTAGCGATAAGTTGTTCCCAGATCTGCCAAAGCTCTCTTTTTCAAAATACAATCATCGTCACTATTTTATTGGCGGGCATTGTGGTTGGAGCCCAAACCTACAAGGATTTCTCCCTACAGAATGTAGGTATCCTAACTCTTCTGGATAGGATTATTCTAACTGTCTTCGCAGTTGAGGCATTGATAAAGATTCTCGCTGAAGGAAATCGACCCCTCAATTACTTCAAGAATCCATGGAATGTCTTTGATTTCACCATTGTGGCTGCATGTCTGCTGGAACCTTTTCTTTCATTGGGAGGCACATTCCTACCCGTGCTTCGTTTAGCAAGAATCCTTCGAGTCCTAAAATTGGTGACCGCCATTCCAAAACTTCAGGTCTTGGTAAGTTGCCTGCTAAAAAGCCTTCCTTCCATGTTTTATGTGAGCATCTTGCTTTTTCTACTCTTTTACGTTTATGGCACTATGGCAGTCTTTCTTTATGGAGAGAACGATCCGATTCACTTTAGAAATTTGCAAATTTCCATCCTTTCACTGTTTCGGGTAGTTACCTTAGAGGATTGGACGGACGTCATGTACATCAACATGTATGGCTCAAATGCCTATGGCTACACTTCCGAGGACTTAAGCAATTGGAATCCGAATTCCTCCGCATCCCCCTTGGGCGCTTCAATTTTCTTCGTAAGTTTTGTCCTCATCGGTACCATGATCGTACTTAACTTGGTCATCGGGGTTATAATGAACAGCATGGATGAATCAAAGGAAGAACTGTCGATACGGCAAGAAATACAAAGACGCCAACAAAAGGAAGAGCCCATTCGCGATGGTATCGACGATCTTCACAAACGAATGCATGAAATTACGGAGGAAATGAAAGTAATCAAGAAAATGATCGAAAAACATTAATTTTCCTCTCATACAACTTTTTATTCTTGGAATAAGTACTCTGGTGATCAGCCTTTTGTTCTTCTTATCCATCCTGAATTTAGTCCATTTGCTTTTGCCAAGGTGTCACAAAAATTTCATTATCAACTAGAATGGCTCTTAAGGAACAGGGATACATGTTTTCCACCATTGAACGGAAATGGCAGGAATTTTGGGAAAATGAAAAGACTTTCCGAGCTGACGATGAGTGTGCAAAGACCAAGTATTATGCTTTGGATATGTTTCCCTACCCTTCCGGAGCCGGTTTGCATATAGGACATCCCGAAGGCTATGTTGCCTCCGATATTTTAGCCCGTTACAAAAAAGCCTGCGGGTTTAATGTTTTACATCCTATGGGTTGGGATGCCTTTGGTCTCCCCGCCGAGCAATATGCCATCAAGACTGGAACCCATCCGTCCGAAACCACCCAAGCGAACATCGACAACTTTCGCCGGCAGATCAAAAGCATTGGTTTTGCCATCGATTGGGATCGGGAAATTAACACCACCGACCCCCATTATTACCAATGGACCCAGTGGATCTTCCTCAAACTCTTCCAGAGAGGCCTCGCTTATGTGGACAAAAAACCGGTTTGGTGGTGTCCGAACCTCCGGGCGGTTTTGGCCAACGAAGAGGTGGTCGACGGAATGTCCGAAGTCGGCGGGCACCCAGTGGAACGAAAGAACCTACGACAAGTGGTTCTGAAGATTACCGCCTATGCGGATAAGCTCCTTGCGGGCTTGGACAATTTGGATTGGCCCGATTCCACCAAGCGCCAACAGAAGGCATGGATCGGACGGTCCAAAGGGGCTGAAATTCAGTTCGTCATCGTGGGAAAAGACGAAAAGCTTGAAGTCTACACAACCCGACCGGATACCCTATTTGGAGCAACCTATATGGTGGTGGCCCCAGAACACCCTCTGATCTCAAAATTGGTTGTTTCCGAGAAAGCCGACGAAGTGAAAGCTTACATCGACGCAGCCGCGAAAAAGAGTGATTTGGACCGTACCGATCTCGCCAAAGACAAATCCGGCGTGTTTACCGGAAGTTACTGCCTCAATCCGGTGAACGGAGAAAAAATTCCAGTTTGGGTGGCCGATTATGTCCTCATCAGCTACGGCACCGGAGCGATCATGGCTGTCCCCGCTCATGACGAGCGGGATTTTGAATTCGCGGAAAAGTTCAGCATTCCGATTCAGCGGGTGATCGCTCGAGCGGATGGCGATGAGGAAAAAGCCAAACTTCCCTATTCCGGTCCTGGAGTCATGGTCAACTCCAGTGAGTACGACGGAATGGATGCAGAACTGTGCAAAGCCGAGATCATCAGCAAACTCGAATCCCAGGGACAAGGCAAGGGAGCGGTCAATTACAAGCTCAGGGACTGGATCTTCTCCCGCCAACGCTACTGGGGCGAACCGATCCCCTTGGTTTGGGTTTCTTTGGAGGATTTTGAAAAGGCACAGGTGTCAGAGGGTATCCTCCGCAACCTTCTTCCAACTAACCCCGTCACCTCCGAACAGGATGGGTCCACCCTCTATGCCCTGCCTCTCCCCTCTTCCGAACTGCCTCTTAAACTGCCCGAGATCGAAAACTACCAACCTGCAGGCACCGGCGAGAGCCCCCTGGCCACAATTACGGATTGGCTCGAAATTTGGTTTGATCTCGAATCCGGAAAATCGATTTCACGCACCGAACCAAAACCTGCCGGCGAAAACTGGGTATACGCCACCCGAGAGACCAACACCATGCCCCAATGGGCCGGTTCCTGTTGGTATCACCTCCGCTACCTTGATCCAAAAAACTCGGAAAGTCCGGTTGATCCAAAAAAGGAAGCCTATTGGGGCGGACCGGACTTTTACATCGGCGGAGCGGAGCACGCGGTGCTTCATTTGCTTTATGCCCGATTCTGGCATCGATTCCTTCATGACGAAGGCGTACTCGCTCATCCCGAACCCTATAAGAAGCTCTTTCACCAGGGGTTAATTCTCGGAGAGGATGGAAACAAGATGTCCAAAAGTGTGGGTAACGTGGTCAATCCGGATGTCGTCATCGATGCGTATGGTGCCGATTCACTCCGCCTCTTCGAAATGTTCCTTGGCCCTCTGGAGGCTGTCAAGCCATGGAGCGAAAAAGGGATCGAAGGGGTCCATCGCTTTCTTCGAAAGGTTCACCGGGAATGCCTACTCGTGAGTAAACACCAAGATGGCGAGGAAACCAATAAGGAAACCCTGCGTCTTCTGCATGAAACCATTCTTAAAGTCACCGAGGCCATTGAGGACCTGCGCTTCAATGTGGGTATTTCGCAAATGATGATCCTGATCAATCATTTGCAAAAGTCGGAAAGCTACGCTCGTGAGACTGCCCGATCCCTAATCCAACTCCTCGCTCCCTTCGCCCCTCACCTCGCCGAGGAACTTTGGGAACAATTGGGAGGAAAACCATCCGTTGCCAATCATCCCTGGCCCCAGGCTCGCAAGGAGCTTTTGGTCAGCGAGGAAATCACCATTGTCTTTCAAGTGAACGGAAAATTGCGGGGCCAAGCTCAATTTCCAAGAAATGCGGAGAAGGATTCGATTCTGGCGACCGCCAAAGCTGACCCCAAGGTACAAGCCTTTCTCGAAGGTAAGGAAATCGTTAAGGAAATCTATGTGCCCGGCAAACTGGTGAATCTTGCCGTCAAAGGCTAAAAATCCTGCCCTGATGTCCCGTTTCCTGCCCGATGACTTTGATTCCAGCAAAACGCTGGCCCTTATCGCCGGTCAGGGGATTTATCCTCAGTTACTCGCTGCGAGAGCAAGAAAAGCAGGCATTTCCCTTCGCTTGATTGAACTCGGTGGAGAGACTGCACCCGAACTGGTCAAATCCTTTCCCACGAGCGAACGCTCCGCCGTTAAAGTCGGTCAGGTTGGGAAACTGCTCAAGGAATTGAAAAAGCTTGGAGTCGGCTACGCAGTGATGGCGGGCCAAGTCACGCCGGGGAAGCTTTTCCGGGGTCTTCATCCTGATCTCAAGGCCATCCGTATGCTGGCCGGACTGGAGCGCAAGAACGCGGAAACCATTTTTGGGGCAATTGGTGCGGAAATTGAAAAAGCAGGCGTCCACCTCTTGGATGCACGAATCTTCATGGATGAGGATTTGGCGGAGGAAGGCATGCTCCTCCAAGGCAAGGAGAAGATCGAACCCAAACACCTTAAGCATGGGATCGAAATCGCCCAGGAAAATGCCCGATTGGATGTGGGCCAGGGAGCTGTGGTCAGTGAAGGAACCGTGCTCGCTATCGAAGCTTTTGAGGGCACCAATTCGATGATCGCAAGAGCCGGCGAATTTGGAGCAAAAAATTGCCTTTTCGTCAAAGTGAGCAAACCCCAGCAGGACACTCGTTTCGATGTTCCGGTCCTTGGCCTGCACACTCTGCAGGAGATGAAGAAGGCGGGCATCGGTAACGTTGCTTTGGAATCCGGCTCGGTTCTGCTTCTGGACAAGCCTCAGGTTCTTGCCAAAGCCAAGGCCTTGGGAATTGGGCTAACCAGTATTTTAACCTAGCGGAATTGAGAATCCCTCAACCGAAGGGTTGGATGTGGTTCGATTCCTATCACTGGGTTTATTCCAACGAGGAAAACAGTTGGATTTATCTGATGCCCTACGACAGCAAACTGATGTATTACAATGTGAAGCGAAATGCCTGGTTGGAAATGTCCGCAACGGGCAATGAATAAAGTGACTTCTGCCTCCGCCGTGCATCGCGGTCATCGGTTATATGACCTTGTTAGGTCCAGGTGGGTACCCTCGCAGCGCCTTTAGTCTTCCGATTTACGGCCTGACTGCAGACGATCGTCGATGGATTCCCTTAAGTAATGGAGTAAGGAAAAAAACCGAAGAAACTTCTCGAACGATGCAGAAGTCAGATTTCATATTATAAGTTTGTGTTTTTAGGTCAAGTTGTAGATTCAAAGCGTTTTTTTTGTAATTTATCGTCAGAAAAGAAAAAATCTCATTTCTAATTGGACCGCACTGATCACACGAATTGAAGTTCAATCTTTTAAACCTAGTTTAAAGTACTTGCAAGTTGCTCCTTAGATTGTTTCGATATGGTAAACTTTTCCCTGCCCTTTTGAAAAATTCTCATACAATTTTACTTTTGTTCATGGTTGCAGTGTGCTTTTTTTCCTGTTCGGATGAAGAAACAAGTAAAAAGGATCAGGCCTTTAATGCTCCAAATCTAGACATTTCTGTCCCAGCGGAAGAGGAAAAAATTGAGTCGGTGAGAGAGGAATTTCCGATTGTCTTTATTGAAGAGCTGGATCAAACGCAGGAATTTTACAAAGAACAACACGAAACTAGTTTCAGTCACATACCTAAAAAGAACTGGATGAGTTTTACAGCAGGTAAAGATGGAATTCTTACTAAGATTCTTCTTTTTGGAAAGCCAAACTACATGATTTCCGAGCATTATGGATCTGCAATGAGCGGAAGCGTTAGAGCAAGTAATCCTGACAGAGGTCCGAAATTCGGATCATGGGAAATTAGCAGAGACGACATCGTAAACCAGTTGGCCGGACAAAGTTTGACCGAAACCGAAGCTGGATGGATTACCCTGAGAATGAGGGGAGAAATCCCCATGGAAGCTGGTAAAACCTATTTTTTGATATGCGAAAAAATTGCCGACGGGAAACCGTGGTTTGGAGCTTTTGCATTTGGAGAAGGAAATCCTTATAGATTTGGCAGACACTGGTTACATCCAGGGCATGACTTGGTATTTCGTACTTATGTGGGAAAGACTCAGAAGCAGATAGAAAGAGAACAGAAAATCATTCTCAAAACGAATTCATCAGCAAAAAAGGAATTTGCATCCGTTTCTCCGAATTTGCCTCCTCCACCCATACCGAGGACTATTTCTCCTCTTCTCCTTGACAAAGCTGATTCTGACATTATCGAAAAAACAACCACTAAAGAAGTTGTAACATTCACCCCAACTGAAAAAAAATCATTCGACCTAGAGAGCTCCAACTCGTCTGAAACCCTCAGATTGATAGAGTTCAACCCTATGGATGCAAACGATTCAAAAGAAATAAAACAGAAAAGTCTTTTTGATAGGTTATTTAAAAAAACAACCGAATAATTTTTGCAATAACTTTGGTGCCAGAGGGCGGAATTGAACCGCCGACCTAGGGGTTATGATTCCCTCGCTCTAACCAACTGAGCTACCCTGGCTAATAATCCATAGCATTGTAAATCTTATGATGTTCGTCAATGCAAAGAATAACCGTTCAGAATCAATGCTTTGCTCTTTACCAAACCTTTCAAAAGTTGATGATCTTACCCTGAAATAATCCTTATCCTCGTGACTAAAGACAAATCGACAATTTTAATCATCGATGACGATGCGGAAATTCGTTATTCACTTGACAGAGTGCTTAGCCAAGACGGTCATGATCTGATCTCTGCAGACTCAGGCGAAAAAGGCATAGAGACTGCAAAAAAGGAGAAACCAAATCTTATTTTTTTGGATAACAGAATGGGGGGAATTTCCGGAATTGAAACTCTTCAGCATTTGAGAACAACGGCGCCTGATTCGTTGGTAATTCTGATGACTGCTTATGGTACGACCCAAACCGCGATTGAAGCGATGAAACATGGTGCATTTGACTATGTTCTCAAACCGTTCGATATCGTCAAACTTAAGGGCTTGGTTTCCAAAGCCCTTAAAGCAGGTCAAGATTCAATTAGTTCCAAAGAGGAATACCAAAGACTTCTCAATACTGCCGATTATGCTGAGGGAATTGTTGGCAGTGGTGAGAAAATGCAACATGTGTTAAAAAAAGTCGGTCAAGTTGCTGCATCAGAGGCAACCATAATGGTGACTGGCGAAAGTGGTACTGGAAAGGAGTTGATAGCCCGATGTGTTCATCGCCATAGTCATAGATCAAGTGGACCGTTTTATGCAGTAAATTGTGCTGCAATCCCAGAAAACCTTATCGAAAGCGAACTTTTCGGGCATGAAAAAGGGTCCTTTACGGGTGCAACTGACGCAAAAGCTGGGCAATTTGAACTTTGTCATGGTGGTACTCTTTTCCTAGATGAGATTGGTGACATGCAACTGCAAACCCAAACAAAGATCTTGAGAGCCATACAAGAAGGTGAGATTCAAAGAGTGGGAGCTACAAAAGTTAAGAAAGTGGATGTAAGATTGATTGCAGCAACTCACAAGAACTTGGAGGAGATGGTACAGGAAAAAAGTTTTCGTGAAGATTTGTACTATCGTCTGAATGTTGTGCGCATCGAAATACCACCCTTGCGCAATCGTATGGAAGACTTGCCGGAGCTCATCGATTTCATGCTTCAACGTCTAGATAAAAATCATTCCACAGGGACAAATGAAATTTCGAAGGAGGCAATTGAATTACTTAAGAAGTATGACTGGCCCGGAAACGTTAGAGAATTGGAAAATGTGCTTCATTCCTCTTCAGTAGTTTCCAAAGGTAAACGAATCCTAAGCAAGGATTTGCCCACGACCCTGATGGAGATTCATGATGGAGAAAAATTATCTGAGGCGAAGGATGACGAAAATGATGCGTCTAGCTTTGAAATTCAAAATCTTGAAAAGGAAAAAACCGAAAAAAACCAGCCTGAATCACACAAAGCTGATTTGTTGAAAAGCAAATCCTTCTTTGGACAAGAGGGTGTGGGAAAAAAGAGTGATGAGTTTTTCATCGAAGCTCCAAGTTCCATTAGTTCAGATGAAAGTTTTGACATTGCTTATGCTCATGCTCGAGCAAAAACAGATCGAAATTTACTTGAAACTGTTGAAAAAGAAATGATCTGCAGAACACTTAAAGAGTGTCGGGGAAATCAAGTAAAGGCTTCCGCCCTTCTTGGAATTACTCGGGCTACTTTGCGCAAAAGAATCGATTCCTTTGCAATTCGCTATTAAGCAATTGGTTTGTGAAGTCTTATTTTTGTTCGTTTAATGCACTGAATGAAATCCACGAGGTTTTTTCAAAACTTTGAAAAATGGTTGATAAGGAGCGAATTGTCATAACAGGCCTGGGTTTGACCTGTCCCTTAGGCAATGACTTGCCAACTTTTAGGAATGGGCTCTTGGAAGCTAGAAGTGGTGTTCGCTCGTTTTCCGTTCGCAATATGGGAGAGCAACCCGCTGGGGTTTGTGATTTCGAGCAGACCAAATATCAAAAGCGTAAGGAAGTTCGAGTCGGAACTCGGGCGGGTGGCATTGGCATTTATTGCGCCCGTGAAGCCTTGAAGAATGCTGGTCTGGATTTAAGTGAGATTAATCCATCTAGTGTGGGTGTATATCTGGGCATAACTGAACATGGGAATGTCGAAACGGAAACTGAGGTTTGCCAACAGTTTGATCACTACGAGCAAGACGTCAAATACTGGACACATCATCACAACCCAAGAACAGTGGCGAACAACCCAGCCGGAGAAATAACCGTGAACCTCGGTCTGACAGGACCTCATTACACGGTTGGGGCAGCTTGTGCAGCTGGAAATGCAGGAATTATCCAAGGAGTTCAGATGCTGAGACTTCGCGAATGCAAAGTTGCTTTGGCTGGGGGCGTGAGTGAGAGTATTCGTGCTTATGGTATCTTTGCCGGATTTAAAAGCCAGGGTGCTTTGGCGAGCCATTCCGACCCTAAAAAAGCAAGCCGTCCCTTCGACAAGGAGAGAAATGGAATCGTGGTCAGCGAAGGAGGATGCATATATGTACTTGAAAGGCTAAGTGATGCCATGGCCCGGCGAGCAAACATACTTGCTGAGATCATGGGCTACCGCATAAATTCTGATGGCACTGATTATGTACTTCCTAATCCTGAGAGACAGGAAGAATGCATACGTCAGGCCTTGAAAAATGCCGAGGTCACTCCATCCATGATTGATTTGGTCAGCTCTCACGCTACCTCCACGCCACAGGGTGATCCACAAGAGTGTAAAGCCTTGGAAAATGTATTTGGGATTTCCGAGAACACTTGTATCAACAATACCAAAAGCTTCATCGGACATTCCATGGGGGCTGCCGGTGCATTGGAACTTGCCGGGAATCTTCCCTCCTTTGGAGACGGAATGGTCCATGCAACCATAAACATTGATGAATTGGATCCGACATGTTCGCTTTCTGGATTGGTCATGAACGAAGCAAAACAAAAGCGCGGCGGTATTAATATAATTCTCAATAATTCCTTTGGAATGCTCGGAATCAATTCCGTTCTAATCTTGAAAAAGTTTTCTGGCTAAGATAGAAAAAGAAATATTAGCCCATGAATAAGGAAAAAATCAAGAAAATCGTCCTCGATATCATCGCTGAGATTGCTCCCGATGAGGATCTCACCGAGGTGAAGTCCAACATCCGTCTGCGAGACCAACTTGATCTCGATTCCATGGATTTTTTGGATATCGTAATGGAACTACGCAAGCAACACGGGATTGACGTTCCTGAAGCTGAGTACCGCGAATTGGAGTCCTTGGACAGTTCCGCGAATTATCTGTTGCCAAAGTTTGATTCTGGTGCCGTGGCCTAAATTGCAATCTTTCGTTGCGAGTTTCTATTTCATAGGGTTTGTCTGCACCTTCACCTAAAGATTCAAGTAAGGTCACCCGTCATGATGTGATCATCATCGGGGCTGGTTTGTCTGGTCTTTCAGCAGCTCTAAGGCTGGCGATGTTTGGAAAAAAGGTTCTGCTTTTGGAAAAACATTTTGTGGTCGGTGGGTTAAATAGTTTTTACGCAAAAAAAGGGCGCAAATTCGATGTTGGATTGCATGCATTAACCAATTTTCCCTCCCCTAGTACAGCAAAATCCTCCCCTCTTGTTAAAATTTGTAGACAACTGAGAATTTCAATTGATTCACTTGAATTAAAGGAGCAAAGCCATTCAAGAATTTCCTTTGGAGACTCACATCTTCGATTCAATAATGAATTTGATTACTTTATCTCGGAGATAGAAAAGAATTTTCCCCTTCAATTCGAAAGATTTTTGACTTTGATGAAGAAAATGTTGGACTTCCCAGCCTACTCGACCAAAGCAAGAGAATTGTCGACAAGGAGAATTTTAAAAGAGCATTTCCAGGATGACTTGCTATCAGAAATGCTGCTATGTCCAACCTGTTATTACGGTTCAGCGCGTTCCAATGATATCGACTTTCCCACTTTCGTAATGTTGTTCGATGCTATTTTCAGACAAGGATTGGCAAGACCAGCCAAAGGCATTCGCTCAATCCTTGACCAAATTACTCATAAGCTTTCGAAGCTTGGAGTTGAGAGAAGAATGAATACACCCGTACAAAGCATTGAAACACAACAAGACCGAATCACCTGCGTAAAGCTCGCTGGTGGTGATGAACTTGAGGCGGATTATATCATCTCGACTTGTGGAATCGTTGAAACGCAGAATTTACTGAACGATGAAAACTACCACAAACACGCTGAAACCGGACGCTTCACTATAATCGAGTCAATAAAAGTTTTTGCAGGAAGCCCAAAAGATTTTGGTTGGGATGAAACTGTTGTATTTTTTAATCAAAATTCGAAGTTCGACTACTCTACCCCATCGGATTACGTCGATTTGCGATCAGGGGTGATCTGCTTGCCTGAGAATTATGGTTTATCCGAAACGCTTCAACCAAGAGAAAGCAAACTTCGCATAACGCATCCGGCAAATTTTAACCGATGGAACGAACTGAATACCAGAGAATATGAGGTAACAAAAAAGAATTGGGAGGAAAAAATTCTAACAAATGGCTTAAAATACCTCACTAATGGGATTGAACAGTACGACGATATCGTCTGCAAAACTGAATTCACCGATACTTTCACTCCCAAAACAATAAAACGCTTCACATCACACGAGAATGGAGCGCTGTATGGATCGCCTACAAAAAGTAGAGACGGTTCGACACCCTACAAAAATCTTTTCATTGCCGGTACCGATCAAGGTTATGTTGGAATCGTTGGTGCCATGATGGGTGGTATTGCAGTTGCAAATAATCATATATTATCCTGAGATTTCATTCAACATAAGCAATGATTCTTTCTTGTATTTCAGCTAGGATCAAATAACAAAAATAACCCAAGCGAAGGGTCGAGTTTTTCTTTCTGAAGGAGATTTCACCAGATTCCAATTGTGCGTCTGAAATTTCTTTTAAGGAGTTTTCCCGCAGTATCATTCTTACCTCGCTTAAACCACGTAGTACAGATTCCGCATTCTTTTCATCGACTTCAACATAGCCATGTCTGAACTTTGGATTCTTAAAAAGTTTCTCCAAGCAAAGCTGGTCATCCGCCAAATCTGCATCAAGGCTTTCTTTCCAAGACTGAGACAAATCCTGATCATCAAAGTCGGGACAACAAAACCAAGATCTTTCTCTCTTTGTAGATCTATCAAAAACTTTTTCCAACTCAGACAGCATCGAATTCAGGATTCGAGAATCAATTTGCAACTGAAATTCAATCATCTCTTTGAAGAAGAGTTTGAAGCCTCCATCTCTGAAGTTGATAAGCATAATTTTCAGCTTGTTCTCTTTCACCAATCCACAAGACGGACTTACCCAGTTCATGAACTTCCTTCATGTGTTTTACAGCTTTTTTTTCATCAAAACCGAAAACCTTTCGAAAAACCATAACAACATAATTCATCAAGTTAACCGGATCATTTAAGACAATCACTTTCCAAGGTTTGCTGATTGAAGTTTCTACCCTGGTTTTTTCGATGATTGTTGGAGATGGTTCTGAGAAAGGTGCCATTCCAGTTATTCTATACGCTTAGTCAACAAATCCGATTTTAAAAGCTCATTTTTTGTTCTGCCTTCCCTTTCGATGCTTGCCTGAAGTAAGTAAAGATCTTTATTTGTTATTATGCTCAAGATTCCCACCTTTGTCATAGGCAGTCTTCTCGTACTTACTGGGTTGGCTGGTTATCTTTTTCAAGATCTCGGCTTGTCGATCAAGCTTACTGGTCCTCTTGCGGATGATGCGACATTCGTTCTGTCAGATGGAGAAGAAAAGCATGAATTGGATTTTATTCCAGTTCCTGAATCGGCGGGTGAAAATGCTTGGTGGATTATTCACAAGCTGAATGAAGAACACGCTGGTGTTGCTTCTCAGGGTAATTATTTTGCCAACGAGTCTTCCAAGCCTAATGATATAAAGTCTTTTTGGTATGCTTCCTCAAAAGGCGAAACACTCGAGGGCTTGCTAAAGGAATCTGAAAAATACAAGAACGCTGGATCGGGTGAAATAATTTCAGTTGACTGGACAAGCATTGACATAAATCGCTCGACAATCCGATTTGTTTATAATAACGCCGCCAGCAATCCGGGTCCAGTCACTTTGCAATCAAACAATTGGACAAATGTAGAATTAAACCCTCCCCTCAAACCGAATGATAAGTTGACCTTCAAGAAAAGCTGGACTGCGTTTATTCCTGGAATAATAGGCATCCTGCTGATTTTTTTGGCACAGGCAGCGGAAGTCATTCCCAAGGCCCGTAAGCACATTATGCACTTGGCGGTTTTGATTGGTTTGCTTTGCTTCTTCATCGTTGCAGGTAAGGTTGGCGGAGCAGTGAATGAGATGCAGTGGTTGAAAGCAGAGCCCTATGGAATCGTTCATGCTTCGATGCTTAAGTCAGTATCAATGCTTTTATCTGCTGGTCTCCTATTGATCTTTGTCATTTTGTGCATCATTTCCTTCGTCCAGGCACGCATGCAGAAAAACAAGCAAGAAAAGTTGGAATCTGAAAAAGAAAAGAAAAAAGCGATTGCCGAAGCAAAGAAAAAAGCACACGCAAAGAAACAGGAGTCTTCTGAAGATAAAGATAGTGAGAGTTCAAAAAATGATCCGAAAAGCAAAGAAGATAAGAACGCATCCGACAAAAAGGATGATAAAGGTTCTGACCAAAATCAGGGCAATGAAAAGCCTTCGGATGAAAATTCAACCGAAGATAAGGACGACTCCAAAGATGACTCCCATCCTGACAAGATTGATGAACGCTTAGAAAAGAAAAGAGAGATGAAAGACGGAGACTCTAAGAAGAAAGATTCTCAGGACACCCTTTATGGAAAGAGCAAAGATTCTAATGAAAACGAAAAAGAGGATGATTCCGAGAAAGGCGAATCATCGAAAAACTCCTCTTCTTAATCACCTTTCAAAACGGATCATAAAAATAAATCTCCCTTGTTAAACCCTAAGAAAAAATTCGTTTCAGCTTGGACAGGAATGGCACACCCGGAGGGAGTCGAACCCCCAACCTCCTGATCCGTAGTCAGGCACTCTATCCAATTGAGCTACGGGTGCGAAACATCACACAGTAAACCTTGTATCTATTCCCGCAAGCACAAACAAACACCCACTTGACTAGCTTTCGGTCTTACAATTTGCGGAACACCAAGGACGCGTTGTGACCGCCAAAACCTGAATTGTTGCTCATGGCAATATTCACTTTGGCATCTCTTGACTCGTTGGGAATGTAATCCAAATCGCAATCAGGGTCGGGTTCTTCGTAATTGATCGTAGGTGGAACAACATTTTCATCGATTGCCTTACAAACCGCTGCTGCCTCTATGGCACCAGCAGCTCCCAAAAGGTGTCCGGTCATGGATTTGGTCGAACTTACCATGAGTCCAGTTTGGGAATGTTGCCCAAAGACATTCTTCAATGCTATAGTCTCAGATCGATCGTTGTATGGAGTTGAGGTGCCGTGAGCGTTTACATAGTCGATTTTTTCCTTGGAAACTGAAGCCTGCTCGAGGGCAAGGTTCATACATCGAGTTAGTGACATGCTCTGCACATCTGGCGTTGTGACATGGTAAGCATCACAACTTGCTGAATACCCTATGATTTCTGCATAAATACGAGCTCCTCTTCTTTCAGCATTTTCTTTGGTCTCCAAAACCAATACTCCCGAACCCTCACCCATAACAAAGCCATCCCGGTTGCGTTCAAAAGGTCTAGATGCTCGACTTGGATCATCATTGAATTTAGTACTCATTGCCTTCATCGAGGAAAAACCAGCAAAGCCAATTCTAGTCACGGCTGCTTCGCTTCCTCCAGCGAAGATTATATCGGCAACTCCTCGACGAATCATTTCGAATGCTTCACCTATCGCATGGGAACCAGAAGCACATGCACTGACGCAAGCGAAGTTTGGACCCGTTGCACCTAAATCGATTGCAATGATCCCACCTGCTATATTGGCGATCAAGGAGGGAATCATGAAAGGCGATACTCTCCGTGGTCCTCTTTCAATCAGAGTGGTCATTTGCTTTTCAATTGTTTCCATCCCCCCAATACCTGAACCTACAAGTACCCCTGTTCTCTGTGGAATTAGATCATCTCTAGAAAGACCTGCGTCAATGAGAGCAAAATGGGTCGCGGCCAATGCAAGTTGAGCATACCTGTCATTCCGCCGAGCTTCCTTAGTGTCCATAAAGTCGTTGGGATCGAAATTACAAACCTCCGACGCTACTTTGCTGGGTATGTCCGAAGAGTCAAAACGTGTGACTTTGGTAATACCTGATCGACCTGACTTCAATCCGTCCCAAAACTCATCGACACCACTACCTAAGGAAGTAATAACACCAATACCAGATACGACTACTTGTTTCATCTCACTTTCAGAACCAAGCCAAATGCGAGGGCGAATTAACCAGAACTCACTATGTAAAAGCCAAGAGGCTGTCAGGAGGAAAGATTATTTTGAACATAATCAATTACAGAGCCTACCGTTTGAAGTTTCTCAGCCTCTTCCTCCGGTATTTCGGCTCCGAATTCTTCTTCCAGAGCCATTACCAATTCGACCTGATCCAAAGAATCAGCTCCTAGATCATCAATGAAACTAGCTTCAGGGGTTACTTGCTCTTCACTTACGTTAAGCTGACTGACAATTATTTTTTTTACGCGATCTGCGTTTACATCTGACATAATGATTAAATATTGATTTTTATAATGTTTTGTTGTTCACATCACCATCCCTCCGTCAACCGTAAAAACTTTACCGGTGACATAGGAAGCTTTATCTGAACATAAATAAGACGCCATGCCTGCTATATCGGAGACGCTTCCAAATCTCTTCAAAGGAACAGAGTTCAACGCCACTTCCTTGACGCGTTCATCGAGAGAAGAAGTCATATCCGTATCAATGAAACCAGGTGCGATTGCGTTGACCGTAACGGATCTTGCAGCAAATTCACGAGCCAAACTCTTAGTCAATCCAATCATCCCTGCTTTTGCTGCAGCATAGTTTGCTTGGCCTGCATTTCCCGTAAGTCCCACAACGGAAGAAACATTAAGAATTCTTCCCGTTCTTTTCCTAGTCATCGGGCGACCAAGGGCTTTAATCCAATGAAAACAGCTGTTCAAGTTGGTATTGATCACCTCGTTCCAATGCTCTTCCTCCATTCGAAACAACAGATTATCTCTAGTAATGCCAGCGTTGTTGACTAAAACCTCGATAAATTGATGCTCCGTAAGCAATTCTTCACAAATCCTTCTGATTTCCTCCCCAGAAGATACATCGACCGCGTGAGCTTCCGCACTACCGCCTTGCTGTATGATCTCCTCTGCAGTTGAACCGCAAGAACTTAATGATTTACTTACACAAATCACATGCATCCCATCACTTGCCAATGAAAGAGCAATGCCTTTTCCGATACCCCTTCCCGCTCCAGTCACTAGAGCTACTTTGTTATTTAAAATTTCTTCCTTCATAAAATTGAACTAGTTTAGAACATGACGAGAATTGGACATGATTTGACAAATCTTAAAATCCACCTCTTAAAGCAACCCACAATTTAAAATGACCGATCAAAAAAAAGGAAAAACCTCAAATCACGATTTTCCGAAATTACAAAAGTTTTTGGCCAACTTAGGTCTTTGCTCAAGGAGGAAGGGAGAAGAATGGATTCTTTCCGGATCCGTGAGCGTTAATGGTGAAACCGTAAAATTAGGGTGCCGCATCAATCCAGAAAAAGATGTAGTTAAAATCAATGGAAAGCGAATTCAGGCAAAATTTGTTGAAGGCATCGCATTAATGGTAAACAAACCAAAAGATTACACTTGTTCAAATCAAGATGAGCATGCTAAGAATTTGATATTTGAGCTCTTGGAAGCCAAGCACAGAAAGTTACGTCTCTTCTGTGCTGGGAGGTTAGATGTTGAAAGTCAGGGTCTTGTCATCCTCACAAATGACGGTAATTTGGCTCACCGACTGACTCATCCCTCCATGATGATCAGAAAAAAATATCAGGTAGAAATTGATCCACCACTTAAAAAGGAACATCTTTCTATTATGTTATCTGGGTTTCAAGAAGGGGGCGAATTTATAAAACTCGATGAAGTTCGGGCAAAGAACGGTAATCCAATTGGTTTGAGAAAATTGGAGGTTATTCTTTGTCATGGCAAGAAAAGGGAAATTAGGAGAGTTTTCGCATTTTTAAAATATAAGATTGTAAAGCTAAGAAGAATCTCCATTGGGGGATTAAGGTTAGGTAAGATTCCCCTCGGGCAATATAGAGAATTAACAAACAAAGAAATTGATTTGCTCTTTCCGAAATAACTTTTCAGATTATGAGCATGGGAATAATCTTTAATTTTTTGGTTTCTCGTTCCCACTCGCTGGGGATATTTTCAACATTTGTTGTCCTAGTTTCTTTTGCCGCAGAAAGAAATCCCGAACCTCCAAAGCTTGAGGATGCTTTCTCTGATGCAATCAGCGAAGAAGATTCAGTTGATTTACAAAATGAGTATGAAATTGAGCCAACTGTTGTTGGCAGAGAAAACTGGACAGAGCAGGCAGACGAAAAAAAAGAACTCACTACAGAATCGGGAAATAGCAATGTCGAAGCTGAAAAAGTTGGTGTTCCCATTGATCAGTTGGATGCCATTGAGACGAAAGAGGCAAAACCCGACTCGATAACTTTGCCTATTGAGCCACCATCTCCGCCTCCTGCAGTAAACATCCATCGGAATTTCGAAGGGATTTTAGTTCTCAAGCCGAGAAAGCTTGGCATGGAGAATGTTTTTCCTTTTCAACTTGAAAATTCTTCAGGCAGAAGGTTGGCATTTGTCGACACAGAAGGTTTGAGAACAGTTGATCCGGTCGCATTTACCGACAAGAGAGTTAACCTCCTAGGCAAGCTTGAACCTTTAGAGGAAGGCTCCAAAGACCTCGTGATAAGAGCCCGCTTGCTTCGCCCTATCGATTAATCTGTCAAGTTGTCAAAAGTTCTCGGGTAATCGAGCCGAAATCAACGACATGAATCTAATTGACGGAAATGAAGTGGCAAAGGTCATTGTTGCGGAATTAACAGAAAAAGTATCTGCTTTGCATAATTCGAAACCTTGCGTGAATTTTGTACGAGTTGGAGATGATCCTGCTTCCATCTCCTATGTTCGCAAAAAAGAAAAAACGGCAAGGGAGATCGGAATGGAAAGCAGACTGCAAGTGTATCCAGAATCCATAACCCAGAGTGAGCTGTTGCAAAAGATCGATCTCTTAAATTCAGATTCCGAAGTTCATGGTGTTTTGATACAGGCTCCATTGCCTGATCATATAGATGAAAGAATCATCTTCAATCGAGTACTTCCCAGAAAAGACGTTGATGGATTCAGCTCGACTAACGTTGGTAAGGTTTTTCAAGAACTGGACGACGCATTCGTTCCATGCACCCCAGCTGGTATACTAGAATTAATAAAAAGAACTGAAATTGAAACTACCGGAAAACATGTGGTTGTACTGGGCCGTAGTCTTATCGTTGGCAAACCCACTGGTATCCTTTTCCTTGCCAAAGACATTCCCGGAAATGCCACCGTTACCTTCTGTCATTCGCAAAGTTCCAAAGTATCAGAGCACACCCTAAAGGCTGATATTCTAATAGCTGCCATCGGTAAACCTCTTTTCGTTCAGCCCGAAATGGTGAAAGAAGGCGCAACGGTCATCGACGTGGGTATCAATCGAATTCCAGATTTGTCAAAAAAGAGTCATTTTCGATTGGTCGGTGACGTTGATTTCGACTCTGTTGCCCCCAAAGCATCATTCATCACTCCTGTTCCTGGAGGAGTCGGACCCATGACTGTGGCAATGCTCATGGCCAATACCCTGAAAGCTTTTCTGCTTACTTTGGAATGATCTTTCAGCATCAGGAAAACAGTTCCAAATCGATTCAGCCGAGAAGACCTTCCGCATCTGTTGGACGCAGAATTACAGCATTTTCGATGGACTTCATTCTGCTGACTTTCGTTTCAATTCTTATCATGTTCTATTTACCAAGGATAATAGGAAATGAGACTGCTGAAGAATTCAAAAGGTTGTCTAGCATCCTTGGTCAAACTTTTGAACAAGAGGAACCAAATAAGGAGCAAGTGCAGTCAATCATGCTCGAATTTTCACAGTTCTATGCCAAGATTCATTATGAATTTATAGTCACCTTGGTATTCATTACCTATTTTCTCGTTGGTGAAATCCTTTTTCAAGGCAAGACGATTGGCAAATCAACTCTTTGTATAATGACATGTAGTTTCAGGGAGAATTCTCCGCTCTCCATGACCCAAGCTTTTTTGAGGGCATCTTTAAAAGGATTATCTTGCAGTTTTGCTCTGTTTGGTCTGATCAATTTCGTCTTTTTTCTATTTAACCGGAATAAAAGATCACTTCATGACCTAATCACTGGGTCGACCTGCATCATGACTAATACTCCACATTCAGAAGTTTCGAACAAATGACAAAGTTAGCATTTTTGGGAGCTGGAAAAATGGTAACTGCCATTGTCAAATCCCTCTTGCAATCCAATGCCTTTGTATCCTCCGAATTGGTTTGTTGTTCAGCCAAGGATGGAACCTCGGAGGCGTTGTCTAAAGAAACGGGCATTGCACGAGCAGATTCCATTCAAAAAATGTTGAGCTTTAAGCCGGACATTTTGGTATTGGGATGCAAACCTCAGCAGTTTGGAGAAATACGCTCCCAAGTCCCTAAGGAAACTGAACATCTTACCATTCTTTCAATCATGGCAGGCATCACCCTAGCAAAAATAGAAAAGGTTTTCCCCAGAGCTCGTAATTTCGTACGATCCATGCCTAATACGCCTGGACAAATTGGAGAGGGAGTAACTGGTTATTTTTTTGCTCATAAACCGTCCCCATCAGATCAATTTCTGGTCAAAAAACTCTTGTCATCTCTAGGAGATGCTCATGAAGTTAATCGAGAAAGTGACTTAGATCTGGTGACTGCTATCAGTGGGAGCGGACCTGCCTATTTATTTGAATTCGCCTGTTGCATTGAAGAGGCTGGGAAAAAGCTTGGGTTAGACCATGAATTAGCGGAAAAGCTTTCGCACGGAACCATTATTGGAGCTGCCAAATTAATGGAAACCAGCGATTCTCATCCAGAAAAGTTGAGAAATGAAGTCACTTCTCCTAATGGGACTACACAGGCTGCACTTGAAAGCTTTGGGAAAAGCCAATTGAGAAAGATAGTTGGTGATGCAGTCAAAGCAGCGGCGAAACGCTCGATTGAATTATCCAATGCATGACCTCTCCAAAGGAACCACCGTTGTAACAGGAGGAGCGGGCTTTATAGGAAGCGCTGTCATATGGGGAATCAACCTTTTGAACTTAGATAACATCTGGCTTGTGGACGAGACAAAGGTTGGCGAAAATAAGAAAAGAAACTTTGAAAAACTAAAATTCAAACGAATCATAGGTGTTCAAAGTTTCCGCGATTTGGTGGAACTAAACGATCCGGAACTTGCCAAAGTCAATACGATCATACACCTAGGAGCCTGCTCAAGCACTACAGAAACTGATGAAAACTATCTGCACGACAACAATTATCTTTACACCAAGGAGCTTTGCGAATGGTCTCTCAAAAAGGGTGTGCGTTTCCTATATGCCTCTTCAGCTGCAACCTACGGCGATGGATTGATGGGGATGGATGATCAGGAAGAGAACATTGAAAAATTCAAACCATTAAACGCTTACGGTTGGTCCAAACATAATTTTGATCTTCTTGCAAAGGAAAGAGACTGGTTGAGCAGAATCGTGGGTCTCAAATTCTTTAACGTCTACGGACCCAATGAAGAGCATAAAGGAAAAATGCGTTCTGTGGTGTCCAAAGCTTATAAGCAAATTATCCAAAGGGGTGAGATGACTCTCTTCAAAAGTCAAAATCCTAAATATGCAGACGGTCTACAAATGCGAGATTTCCTCTATGTCAAGGATGCCGTGCGTATGACCCTTTGGCTAGCTAAAGAAAATATGCATAATGGACTCTTCAATCTTGGAAGTGGGAACGCCAGGAGTTGGCTCGATTTGGGAAATTCACTATTTTCGGCACTCTACAAAGATTCAAATATCCGATTTGTGGAAATGCCTGACGAACTCAAACACAAATATCAATACTTTACCGAAGCAAAGGTTGAAAAAATTCACAACGCCGGTTTTGACGAAAACCTCTTTTCTTTGGAGGAAGGAGTTAATGACTATGTCAAAAACTATCTGTCTACTAATCTAAATCTTGGAGCATAATTACTTTATCTTTTCGGAGACATAGCGATGTTTCCAGATTTTTTGTAATCCTTTATGAGTTAATCGACCGCCTTTTGACATCTCGCCCATTTTGGATAAAATCAGACAACTCATGAAGGATCAATGCGTGGTTTAAACGCATAACTGGACCTCACCGTACGATAAGTGCAACAAGAGAGCTTGCGAAAACATCTTCATCCAAAACATCGCCTTTT
>CACMZN010000022.1 GCA_902618175.1 uncultured Verrucomicrobiota bacterium | reverse complement strand
ATGCAGAAAAAAATTTTGGTTTGACAATGCCATCCCAAGTGGAAATTCGGTCCTTCTAAGAGTTTTTTCCAGTCTTTACCATTTGACTGGAAAAAAAAAGTGGGCATTCGAACTTAGTAGAGCACGGCATGCATATGCACAACTTTCAATCGACGCCCCTCACGACATTTGCAATGCACTCACTGCTTTAACCGAGGATTCTATTGGAATGATAACATTTCACACCTCTCCCAATCACTACCCGAAAATAAGGGATTTATTGCAAAATATTCCTTATCGTCCAATTTTCTTCAGGCAGTCCAAAAATGAGAAAACACACACTGTCAGCATTAAGAAAACATACCGGAAGGAAGTTTCGAATCCACTACAAACCCTTCGTGATATTTTGATCTGACTATCCTTACTGAAGTTTGGATTTTTGAAGAAATTTACTTGCTGTTCTGCCGTCTTCTCGAACAACTTTTTCGGCAATTTCAATAAGATCAAAATGCTCCTCAGTGATTGACTTGTGAGCGATTTGTATAGCTGCTCTTATTAACTTGGAATCTGTTTTAACTCCCTGTCCAGTCTTAGACATAACCCGTTCGATACCATCAAGAAAAGTCAAGTTTTTTTATGTAAGAGTAATTGTGCGAACTCCTTTGGTTGTCAAATTATCAGTTGGATTTCCACTCATATGCCTGGATTACATATAAATTATGAATTACTGCAAATGATTAAGTTCTCAAAAACATCAGTGACAAACTCTTGCTCCATGAATTAATCTCATACTTGTTCGTGGACTTTAGATCCAATTCTGAAAATCTCTGCTACAGTCTACATTTCCTTTGCACTTTTTTTGCTTTGCTATTCGGTTCACACTAAAGTCCGTTATATCCTGTAAGCCTTACTTTTGGTAACTTACTAATCTTACAAGAAAAAGGGACAATAAAATGCAAACACCCTGCTGTGCATTCGATCGCTTAAAAAAAATTAAATACGAATTAAAGCAAGGTTTTCTCAAGTTAAAAAAATTCGTAAAATCATATTTCAATAAGAAAGTTAGTTAATATTTTTTTGGAATGTATGCAATTTGTATTCTAGTTTAAAAGATTAAGTTAGAATGGTTATTTCCATTAATCATTCTCAATGTCAAAGGACAACCTTGCATCCTCTTCATTCGAAAAAGACAAGGAAAGAAATCAAGTTGCTCAACTTAGTGCATTCTTGTGACTCATCTCCGGTTTAAGGGAATCCAATGAGTTACTCTTTTTCAATCTCCGCGATTACTTTTTGTACGGTCTAGCAACGAATTGTTCCCTTATTCATTGACAAACAAATAAGTTTTCGAACATGGAACTGTTTCTTTCCATAAACGTTCAACACAAAGCAGAGTCAGACTGCCCTTAAAATGTTTTCCAAACTGAACCAAACAAAGGAATTACAAAAGATTTAATCAATCACATCGATGTAACTTTCAATAAGTTTGTCATCAGTTTCGGTTGATGCAGTTCAAATCTTCAAAAGACCTTTTCAATCTCTCTACAAAACTTTTTTCACCTGCTCTCAACCATGCCCGAGGATCGTAATATTTCTTATTGGGTTTTTCCTCTCCATCTGGATTGCCCAATTGCCCTTGAAGATAGTCACTGTTGCTTTTGTAATATTCATGAACCCCTTCCCAGTAGGCCCATTGCATATCCGTATCCAAATTCATTTTGACCACTCCATAACCAATTGCTTCTCGAATTTGCTCTCGGGACGATCCGGAACCGCCGTGAAACACAAAATGAATGGGTTTGCCGTCCAAGTTATGCTTTTCCTTCACAAACTCTTGCGAATTGAGAAGAATTTTCGGCGTTAGTTCAACGTTTCCCGGTTTGTAAACCCCGTGAACGTTTCCGAATGCTGCAGCAACTGTGAATTGTCTGCTCACCCCTGAAAGCGTTTCAAATGCTTGGTTCACTTCTTCAGGTTGAGTGTACAATCGAGAACTGTCTATGTCTGTATTATCAACTCCATCTTCTTCACCACCTGTGACTCCAAGCTCAATTTCTATGGACATGCCAATTGCATTCATTCGCTCGAAATAATCCTTGCAGGTTGAAAGATTGTCTTCGATGGATTCCTCTGAGAGATCAAGCATATGTGAACTGTACAATGATTTGCCTTCTCGTTCGAAGAATTTTTCTCCTTCTTCCAACATACCATCGACCCAAGGCAAAAGTTTTCTAGCTGCATGATCGGTGTGCAAAAGAACAGGAACGTCGTAATGTTGGGCTAAGGCATGAACATGCATAGCTCCAGAGACCGAACCGGCAACTGCTGCTTTTTGATTTTCATTGGAAAGACTTTTACCAGCAAAAAACAAACCACCACCATTGGAAAATTGAATCATAACTGGAGACTTCACTTCGGCGGCGGTTTCCAACACGGCATTCACTGAGTTTGTTCCCACAACATTTACTGCAGGCAATGCGTACTCATTTTCATGCGCATCGTCAAATATCGCTTGCACTGCATCACCGGTTACTACACCGCTTGGAAATTTATTATTCATAAGGTAATTCAATTTTTTTGTCACTTACCTGCAATCTATGCAAAACTAAAGTTTAGAATAAGATTAATTCAAGAGTTCACTTATATCTTCGGCACCCAAAGCTTTTTCGACTTCATCAAGCTTGATGAAAGTAGTTCGAGTGTGAGGTAATTTATAACGTTTAAAAACTCCTTTATCCAACAGATAGTATAATTTTCTTGAAGAAACACGCAGAACTTTTGCTGCCTCCGAAATACGAAGTACCTTTGGAGCTGGTGTCTTTTGCATATTTTGCATGCAGCTTTCCTGTTCAATAAAACTCTTCTCCAATTTTCCCACACGGTTGTCTATTGAATCCAATCTCTCTTTAATCTCACTCAATGCCCAAAAGATTATTTCGCTTTCAATTTCGTTTCTTTCTCGAATTCCCAGTTCCAATTCTTTTTCGTTTCTAAACCTTAATGCATCCATTCGACTTCTGAAATACTTTCTTGATCTTCTCTTGCGATGTGTCCAAGTGATGCAGTGGGCTGAAGCTCGCCCTTTTGCGACCGAGTAGCTGACTTTCATAACATTTGATTATTGAATGGATTAATGCAAGGCTTTATAGAATTGTTAACATTACTTTATCGAACACCCTATGAGCGACAAAAATTTTCCCGAAGTAGTAAAAGAGATACACTTACAAGACGACCGATATGGAAAAGGTGCCTATTTTTTCATTCGTGAGGCTCTAGATCATACCCTCAAAACTTTGGATCAGCAGAAGAAAAAAAGCAAAGGACATGTTTCAGGTGTTGAATTGCTTGAGGGTATTAGAGACTATGCCCTGGATCGGTTCGGTCCAATGACCTTGACTTTGATGGATCACTGGAATGTGAAAAAATGCAGAGACTTTGGAGATATCGTATTTAAATTGGTGGAACATGGAATCTTGGGAAGAACTGAAAACGATTCATTGGATGACTTCGAGGGAGGCTATGATTTCCAAGATGCTTTTGAATCTCCTTTTCTACCTGAGACTAAAAAACCTTCCGACAACTCACTTAACTAACCCCAAACATTTAAGTCAGTACAAACTGGTGAAACAAATATACCAAAAGGATAATTCCCAACCCCTGAATCCATCTGTTGACCCTAGGGGATTTTTCCGCTGCTCTGAAAAACCCACCACCATCAAATTCTGATCCATCTTCAACAATCGAATCAAAACCAGTAATATTTTTTTTGCAAATCGGACAATCATTACCGTCTTTACAATGCCATTCGAAATCGCATTTATCACAAACTTTGAACAAGCTGGTCATAAAGAACTGATAAAAATATATAAACTTGATTATTACAATTCATTTTACTTTTCTAAGTGCATCTTTTGTGGAAACTTTTCTCTCACTGCAAACAGTTAAAGGTAACGAAAAGAGTGAATAATTTATACAGATATTTAAATTTCATTCTATTTCTTGAAATCTCAAATCCAGCTTTATTGTCTGCCAATCGCGGTCTGCTGAACGAATCCCTCAGCAGCATACAGGAAAAAGCTATCAAAGGTGATTCTCATTATCAGGGAGTTCTTTCTGTTTTTTACAAAAATGGTGAAAAAGGTCTTTCAATTGACATTGAGGAATCAATGAGGTGGGGAAAATTAGCCGCACAAAAGGATGGTGCTCTTGGTCTTTGCTCCTTGGCTGCAATTTCTTTGGAGAGAGGCAAAACGCAGAAAGGCCAGTTTCTTTATGATGAGGCATACCTGAACTCGAACTTAAATGGTTTGGCAAAAAGTAACGATCCCATCGCATTGTATTGCCTTGGAATGATGGAGATAGACAATCCACCCAGAAACGTAGAAAAAGGCTTACGACACATACAGAAATCAGCAGAGATCGGATTTTCCACTGCTCAAGCAACACTAGGAATGATTTATTTTGCGGGAATTGGCGTACAAAAAGACTCCAAAACCGCAATAAAATGGTGCTCAGCCGGTGCGAGGAAACAAAATCCCTTGGCAATGTTCTACTTAGGAATGGCTTATTCCATTGGAGAAGAGGTTGAAGCCAACGACGACTATTCTTTCCGTTGGATTGGCGCAGCAGCAGAGAGAGGTTTGGTAATGGCACAACTAACATTGGGCATGAAACTTGCGACTGGGGATGGGATGAAAAAAGACCTACCCAACGCGATTAAATGGTTTCAAGTTGCAAAGTTAAATGGCTCCTCAGAAGCCTCTCTTCAACTTAGAAAATATGAAAATATTTTAGTTGCTCCACCTTCAAAAGTCTACAGGCACCAAAATCATACCGAAGCTATTCCAAGTAAGAATTCTCCTTTAATTTCAAGTTCAGAGGAGCCTGTGGGTTCACCTTCAAAAGAGTCAAATGACCTGCTTACACCTGAAATAGTTGGTGTTTCGGATGACAAAAGCCTGCAAACGACGCAACTGAATAAGACATACGGTTTGAGCAGACAAAGCAAGACACTTGCAACTGGAAAATTGCACTACCAAAGATCAAACTTTTCACAGGCCAAGAAATATTTCTCCCAAGCAGCGGATGAAAACCAAGTAGAAGCCTTGAGATTTTTGGGAATCATGCACCTATTAGGACAAGGTGTCGAAATTGATTACCAAGTCGCAAAAATTAATTTGGATAAGGCAATCAAACTCGGTGACACAGAATCCAAAAGATATCTTAGAATCGTCGAACAATTCGAGAGATCAAAAACGAATTAGAATTACTCAGCCCAAGCTGCATCTCTCAAATCAAGGGCTACAAGATTGTCTCCTTCTCTCAAGTTTATGGGCTTGGACCAGACAATTCCTACTTGACCGAGTGTCGAAGCACCAATGATGAAATACTTTCCAGATTTTAGATTTTCCAAATTCGCTTCTCCAATCGAATTAGTTTTAAGCCGAGTAAGGCTGGATTGCGCAAGGGCATTTCTAATTCTAGACGCCACTCCAGGAAAGCGATATCCTCTTTGAATGGAGCGAGCCCAGTATTCGGCATAAGAATCGATTCCATCCGATCGTGGAATCGGAAGATTCAGGCTTCCTAATATCGAGTCGATACTCTTATCAACGACAAAAAACTCTGTGAATCCAGCAGGCTTTTTCTTCTTATCCAGAAATTGAACTTCAACCTTCAAATTAAGCGATGAGGTACCTTGAGGGATTTTCTTGATTTCGGATTTGGCAAAGGGTTCCAGACCAGAAGATCTCTCCGTCAAACGAAATTGTGTACTCGGAGGAAGGGAGACATTGGAAGTATAGTTCCTTGAACCAAGGGATTGGAAAGCAGGTGATTGGCTTCGATTACTGGAAATACCTGTATATTGGGGGGGGGCGATTGGCATTACGCTGAAAGAGTCTTAATGCTTCCCTTGCATTTACCAAGGTTTTCTCAAGTACGTCTATTCTGGATCGCGCTTGTCCGAGTTCTTCCGTAAGCAAACCCACTTTGAGATTGGCGGATTTTCCTCTTTCCAAAACTTCTTTTTTGATGTCTCTCGCATCAACCAGTTGTTCTTTCATGTCTTCCACTCTTGACCTCTCCTGATCAAGTTGAATTTGTACCATCAAATTCTTTTGATTAAGGTCTCTAATTTTTTCATCCAAAAGCTTTCTTTCTGGAAATCTTGCCAATGATTCGTTTTCAGTCTTCAAAAGACTGATTTCATTCTTAAGCGAATTGATTTCCGAATCCTTCAAAGAGATTTCAGAAGGATCAGCCATTGTAGAGGGTGAAGCCGAATAAACTGAGATTCGTGAAGGAAGCCCCCGTGAAATTGATTGAGCATCACGAAGACTCCCCTGCAAGACTTCAATTTTCTTGTTTGCGGACGAAAGTTGATTTTTCAAGAGATTCAATTCAGATTTTGTTTTGCTTTCGTTGTCTTTTGCAATTTGAACGGAACCTTCAAGCCTGACAACTTGTGATCTCAAAGAAGCCATATCAGGGGAAATCCCGGTTATATTTTCTTGAGCATTTGCCAATTCTTCCGTCAAGTTGTCGATCCGCTTATCCTTTTCTAGCATTTCGTTTCTCAAAACATCATTTTCACGAGCCATCGCATTTGCCTCCGCTCTCATTTTCTCAACCTCTTCCTCCGCATCCTTTTGCGCCTTGGAAAAGGCAACCTCTCTCAGTTTTTCATTTTCACTTTCCAATATGGACAATTGCTCCTTTAATTTACCAAAATCCTGTAATGCAATTTTAAACTCATCATTGAGCTTGATTCCATCGTCTCTACTCGATTGCAACTGCTTTTCGAGGTCAAACACACGAGGGTCATCAAAGTCTCGAGCCGTTTTCAAATCCTCTTGAAGCAAGGCCAACTCATTTTGCAAGGACAAGAACTTTTTCTGCATTTCCAGATCCTTGTCTTCGGAAGAATCAGGAAGAGAAAGTAACTCCAACATTTCTTTCATTTCTTTTCTAAGCTGCTCAGACTCAAGAAGGGCTGAAGTTAATTCATCTATCCTTTTCTGAGCTTCATTCTCAGAATTCTGTGCGTTTACCAAAACATCCAAAACCTCTTGATCGCGAACTGCACCTGTCGTTCCATCGCTATCCGAGATTTCCAGTCTCTTTTTGGTCTCCTCCAGTTCGATTTGCAGATTCATGCTTTCCGCAACAGCTTTCTGCAACTGGTCTTGCAACTGAGTGAAAGCTTCGTCATCCGAATCCATGGATGCATTTTTGAGGGCTTCCAACTGTCCGCGCAATTCATCTATTTCATTTTGGAATTCGTCCTTTTGCTCTAAAGTGTAGGTGGGAGACTCCATGGAATCTTTGATGACTTCGCTCTTAACAGCCTCCAGTAATTCAAGTTCGGCTTCCTTCTGAGAAAGTGAGTCCAATGCCTTTGACAACTCTTTATCCAGCTCGACCAATTTGGAATCCTTTTGATCCATGATTTTCCTTAGCGATGCAATCTCATCGATTTGATTTTGCATGGGTTGTTCACCGGGGAATTTTGTTTTTTCTAAAATAGAAAGTTGTTCGATGGCATTGTTAAGTTTTTCATCTATTTCCATTCTCTTCTCCTGCTCGAACTTATTTTCTGCAAGTAAATCATTGATCTTTTCTTGCGAAGCAGCGAGTTCAAGGTTTAAGAGATTCAACTTCTCCTCGTCCTCAAGATCGAGTGAGTTTAAATCTGTTTTGCGATCTTCATTAATGAGGTCAATTTTCTTATTTGCCAAAGCAAGCTCGTCAAGGATTGAACGATTCTTTTCATCTCTTTCATTCAGAAGATTCTGCAGATCGATAATAGTCGAATCCGCATCCGCCAAATCGTTTTCCAACTGAGAGAAGAGCTGCTCGGGTAATGGTCTGTTTCCGTTTTCAGAAGAATCCCATCCAGCCTCAAGAATTGACAAATTCTCTAAGGAATTCTCTAATTTTGTCTTCAGCATAGCTATTTCCTCTTCACTTGCTTCTGACTTCAAGGCGTCTTCCGACTTCTGCAGATCAATGGTCCTTGCAAGCTCTTTCTCCAATTCACCAATGGTTGCTTGGAGACTGAAATTGTCCGACTGCATTCTTTCCAGCTGTTCTTCGGCATTGGCAAGTTGGCTGATCAATTCAGCGGAATTCTCAAAATCGCTTTCATTCATGTTCATGATGTTTTTTGATTTTGTAAGCAATTCCATCTGCAAAGCCTCTGAAAGTTGACGATTCTTATCTTTGACAAGTTGCAGCTCATTCTCCATCTGAAGGATTGAATTCATGTCGGACGCGTCGGTTTCTTGGATATTTTCTTCAATTTCGGTGATCTTTGCTTGAGAAGAAATTAACTCCTCTTGCAATTTTTCGATCACACCAGCGACCTCACCATCTATTAAAGAATTACTTTCCAGTTCCAGTGCTTCCATCTGCTTTAGTGCAGATGCCAAATCATTCTCCAGCAATTCGATTGTTCTTCCCTTCGCCAATCTCTCTTTTTCCAATTCGGCATAAAGCTCTGTATTCTCGGAACTTTTTTGAGCTAATTGCTCTTCAAGTTCGAGAATAGTTGCTATTTCAGAATTCTCAGTCTGACTAATCCGATTATTGATTTCGTTGACCTGTGCTTGAGAACTCTTCAATTCCTCATTCAAAGAAGCGATGGTTTCTGCCCGATTGGCTTCGGTTCCAATTCCCTGAGTACGCAATACCAAAATCTCAGCTTCCAAATCAGAAATCTTCTGACTGAGTTTCATCTTTTCATCTTCTGAGTCTTGCAATTCGTCTATCTGAGTGGTCATGGCCTCTGCTAGTTCGACTCTTAAGTTATCAACCTCCAAATTTACCCTTTCGGACTCTTCCAGACTTTCTTGAAGTATGCGAATGGTTCCTAACGCCTCTTGCAGTTGAGAAACTGCCTGCTCGGTTTCAATCGTATCATCGAATCCCAGCCTCCTCATCCGAACCATCTCTTCACGAGTTCCATCCAATTCAGCCTTCAAGTCCATAACCAAATCCTTGGATACGCTGTTTGATTCGGCAAGTTTCTGCTGTTCGAAAAGTAATTCGTCTCGAGCATCACTCAACTGCATCTCAAGCGAATTAATTTTGATCGAGGACTCCTCTCTCATCTTTTCGTTTTCCTCTTTGGATAGAGCCAGTTCCAATTTAGCGCGATTTAATTCATCTCTCAGTGAATCAACCATTTCGTCCATGCTGGTAGCTTGAAAACCCTGTGAATTCTTTGTTTCCTCCAGTACTTGGTTCAAATCTTGTAGTTGACCAGCAATCACCGAGACAACTTCGAGTTCCTCTTTGAGTTCCTTTTTTTCCTTCTCCAATTCCCGCAACTCCTTATCTTTACCTGTTAAATCCATCTCCCGTAATTCTAGTTGCTCCAAAGCACGTTTTTGCCTCATATCGGCAGCCAGCAGTTCACGTCTCAGCCCTTCGATTACATCCGAAGCTTTGGCTTGTTCTGACTCGAAGTTTTTTGACAATTCCTTAATTTTTGTCTCCGAGTCGGCTAAATTCCGCTCCATGTTTTCCACAAAAGGTATAATCGGCAAATCGCCTGCGGAAGAGTCCATTAATGCATCCTGAGCCATTTGAGCATCTTCCTCCAATCTTTTGATGGTCGTGGCAAAATCTAGTTCACGCTGGGCAATGCTTTCCATCGTTTTCTCAAAATTTGACTTGGTTTCATTCAATTCATCCGTCGTTTCTTTGAGTTTTTTTTCCAATTCGACAATTCGCAAAGATAGTTCGTCCCTTCCAATTTGACTGGAAGCCTTCGCATCTGCAACTTGGGTTCTGGCACTGGTAAGCTCAGACAAAAGCTTATTGACATACTCTGGACTCGCCGCTCGAGAGGGATTCTGACTGATTTCCTCTAAAGAGCTCTTTAATGCAATCAATTCATTTTCCATGTCATTCTTTTCTCCGAGCTCAATCTGCATTCTCGTAACTTCTCCCAATGCCTTTTTCAATTCTTCTTGAAGAATCAAATATGAACTTGCATCCTCCTCGTCAGGAGCAGTCTGAGCCATTTGCAAGGCTCGCTTTGTTTGTGCAAGTTCTTGCTCCAAGGCGGTAAGCCTACCTGAATCTGCTCCTGCATTCATTGCAGCAATTCTGGCAGAATCGAGTTCTCTTCTTGTTCTGTCCAACTCGGTGGTAATCGAACGAATCATCGAATTTGAGCGCTCTTGCTCAATGAAGAGAGACTTTCGTGATTGACGAAGATCCTCTCTAGCCTGCTTCAATTCAAACTCCAGGTTATTGATTTGTTTGCTGACAGTCTCGGGAGAAGGCGCTCCACCACTTTCCGTGCGCCAAAGGGTTTTTTTTGCACGCTCAAGTTCTTCAATCATCAACTGTGATTCTTTGAGATTTGCCTGAAGAGAAACAATTTCTCGGTAAGCTTTTCTCAGATCTCCCTGCAAGCCTTCCGTATCTGCAGACAACTCAGACTGTACGTTTTTGGAAGCAACCAATTCAGACTTCAATTTCAATATGATCTCATTGGAGTTTTCGGAACTCGAATCATTTGATTGCTCAACTAACCCTTTAAATCTACTTGCACTTGTCAAAGGAACAGCCTCGTTTGCCTGAATGGCGGAAATCACACCTCTGCCAATGCTACTGGTAGGGACATTTGAAGAAGTGGAATCGGGGGGAGCAGGCAAAGAATCCCCAAGCAGTTCCTCGCTCTCCGTAAAGAGATTCCTCATTCCTGAGAGAAGATCTTCAGAAGCATTCCCATAAAGGGTTTGCAAAGCTTCCAATTCCACTTTTCCTCTGGATAAGTTTGTTGAAACAACAAGCATTGCAGGCTTGGCTTCTTCCATCCTACCTGCAAAGTCGGAAACTAGTTGTGTAAAGATTTTTTCGGTGTCTGTTATTCTTTCTTTGGCAATATTCAAGCCTTTTTCGATCTCATCTTTTCTTTCGGACCAAGTAGACTCTGCAATACTGAGCTTTTCAAACAATCCCAGGACGCTATCGTTACCTTTACCGAGGGAGTCTTCCGCGAATTCAAGATTCGAAACAATCGAACGTTTACCAACCTCTTGCTTGTTGCTGAGCAAATTTTCTTCCAGGGTCCTAATTCCACTAGATTGGTCTTCAATCTCCTGAGTAATTGATTGGGCTAGTTGTTCTGGATTCAAGGATTCTGGATCGTCATTTTGAGCAAATTGACTGAATGCCAGGGTCGCGATCCCAAGGAAAAAAATTGGGACGCCCGTCCATCCTTGTTTGAATATGGAGAGACACATAGATATCATTACTTAAAGAATGTAAATTGAATCCCCATAAGCAAGACCTGATTTTTTGTCGTTTATATTCTCAAATTGTGTGTCTATTGATTTATGGTTGTAACTAGGTTCTACACACAAATACTACTCTTTAAATATGAAAAAGAAGAGATTTCATGATGCGGCGAGATTCCTTTTTCAATTCATCTTGGCTTATTGGATCTTATTAGGTTTGTCCGCGAACGCCCGAATCGGTGAAGACCGGGTCATCATAGAGAGAAGAATCTTTAAAAGTGGAGCCACCTACTACCGTGCCTACGAATCCATAATCAGCAGAAAGAAGAATACTCCTTATGCCAAGTATGAACCGTATTTTCCAAACGGAAGCGAAGTGCGAATCTATTTCAAGGCATTGGATGGCAAACCGATTAAACCAACTGATATCGAACCTAGAAATGATCTGACTGGATGGGACTTCCACGTCTTGTACGTTAACGGATCCTCCGCGCTGGAATTCTACAAAAAAACCAAAGGGATGAGTGAATACGAACTATTCAATCTCCTTAGTCTGCAATCAGGGAAATCATTTTGGAAAAAAAAGGTCCAACAAAAGGATGAAGATCCAACTGTTTCAGCATTTGGATTTGATTATGAAAGAGATGATGGGAAACTCAGGGCAAAAAAGATAGGTGGTAACGTTGTCATGATTTACTCAACGGAACTTGACGAAATATTGGCAGTCGAAAAAGACGAGGAATTGAAGGGAAACGCACCTCAGAGCGTACATGGTTTCTAAAGTTGCAAACATATGCAATTTTGCGACAAATCAAAAGCGTGCCCGAGGGGGGATTCGAACCCCCATGTCCTTTCGGACACCAGATCCTAAGTCTGGTGCGTCTGCCAATTCCGCCACCCGGGCATGAAAAATGAATGATAATACTTCATGCCAAGAGGTCGAGAAGAACCTTTGTCAAAAAAATTCTTAGTTCAAAAGGAATTTCCGAAAGGAGCTTGCCACAGTCCGAATACAATCGAAGCCATAGTAAGAGAAATGAGAACTATCTTAACAAATCCCGAAGTAGTGACCGTCTCCCAAGGATCGACGGGTAACGAATCGTCGTCATGGAGTTTATCAGGTTTGAAGCAAATCTCCCTGATCCATCCAAAATAATAGAAAATGGAAATCACCACTCCTATGATCATAGCAGCAAGGGAAAAGTAAAGCTCTGCCTCGTAAGCGACGGAAATGAGCAAAACTTTAGATATAAATCCTGCAAAAGGAGGAATTCCAGCGAGAGAACTGATTCCACAAACCAATACAAATGCCATCCAAGGGCGCTTTTCGGCAAGATTGCAATAATTCGAGAAATCATGCTCGCTTTCTTCTGAAGTTCTTGCGAGTCCCATGATGCCAAAAACAGAAAAGGAAGCGGTCATGTAAACGAAAAGATAGAAGAAGAGAACCCAAACAGCACGATCACTATCTCCGGGAAAGAGCATCGACGCCATGATGGCCACAAGTAAATAACCGGCATGAGCTACACCGGAAAGTCCCAGCATTCTTTTGACGTTTCGCTGTGCGCAGGCTGCCAAATTGCCGAAGAAAATGGTGAAAGTAGCGATGAAACCAAGCAAAGGAAGAAGGAAATCAGAAATCCCCCCGAACGGACCCTGAACCAAATTCAAAAGAACAAAGAATCCAGCTGCTTTGGAAGAGACGGCCAAGAAAGCGGTGACCGGCATGGGAGATCCATGATAGACGTCGGGAACCCATATTTGAAAAGGTGCCGCTCCGATTTTGAATGCCATTCCAGATAAAACCAAGACCACGCCCGCACGCAGAAGTAGATGATCGGGATTCTCCGCAAGAAATGTATGCAAATAAGAAAAGGACAAGGGATCCATGGATTCGTGACCAGTAAAACGAGCTCCCCAGACTTCGGGATTTGCACCTACTCCGTAAAGGAGAACGATTCCAAAAAGTAGCAGAGAGGAACTTAGTGCACCAAAAACAAGATATTTGATTCCTGCCTCAAGTGATTTCGGAGATTCACGGTCATAAGCAACCAAAGAATAAAAGCAAAGAGCAACGGTTTCCAAAGAAACGAAAAGCATAAGAAAGTGATCGCTTTGGCATAAAAGCATAAGGCCTCCCGTAGCCAACATCGTCAAATGATGAAATTCTCCGACTCTCAATAGGTTGGCTTTCAAATATCGATGACCTAAGATAGAAACAAGGAAGGAAGAAAGAAGAAAGAAGCTTCTCATGACGTCTCCTTTGAATCCTTGACTAAGCATTCCGGAAAAAGTAGTGCGGTCAAAAGTTGGATGCCAAGCCAGATAATCAAAAAGATGAAAGCTGAACAACAAACCCTGAAAGAAGATGGCAAAAGGTCCCGCCATGGACGGAAAACCTCTTTCTCTTTTACTAAAGAGATCCATTGAAAGAACGATCACGGCTCCTAGCACCAATGCCAACTCGGGCCAAATTTCATACCAGATGTTATCGTTTGAAAAAGTCAGAAAAGAATTCATTTCAATACTCTGGGTTTGAGAGGAATTTCTCTTTGGAAGGTAACGAACTGTTCAAGTCCAGACTCTCTTGTTCTGGCGGGCAACAGGGAGGGGTGGTCTGCGAAAAGTATGTTCGATCTTGCGATTCAAAGCGTGTTTGAATTTCCCTGTCTACACGCTGCGAAACCACCACTGGCCAAAGACCAAGAAAAAGAAGAGAAGCGAGAATGATCCCGGCAGGAATCATTTCGAAGAAACTCAAGTCCGAAATTTGATTGTTTTTTTTGCGTGAGGAGTGAGCTTCGGAAGCCGAACCGAAGAAAATCTTGGCCACCGCTCTAAGACCAAAGATTGCTGAGATGATTATACCAAGTGCGGCTAGGAACAAGAACAACCGGTGCTGGGTTTGTTCACCCAGTGAAAGAAAGACCCCAAACTCACCCCAAAAATTACCGAAACCCGGAAGACCAATGGTAGCCAGCGTAGCAGCAATGAAAAAACAAGCCAACAAGGGAGTTTTCGAAGCCATGCCACCCATATCATCCATTTCAAAAGTACCAGTGCGCGTGTATAAGTTATGAGCGAGCATAAACATGAGAGATACCGACAAACCATGAGCTACCATGAGCATCACTGCAGATCCTGCTCCAAGTGAGGAGCAAACCGCAATTCCAAGAAAACAGTATCCCATGTGCATCACCGAACCATAACCGATCATACTTTTGAGGTTGGATTGAGAAACCGCAACCAGACCAACGAACAAAACATTTCCCAGAGCTAGCCAGAGTAAAAGAGGACTCCAAAACATTGCCCCATCAGGTAAAAGAGGTGAAGCGATTTGAATCAAGCCATACAGACCAAATTTCTTTAAGACCCCAGCATGCAACATTGAAACGGAGGTGGGAGCGGCGTCATATCCGCGAGGCGCCCAGGTGTGAAATGGAAAAAGGGCAACTAGTATGCCGAACCCAAAAAGGAGAAGTCCAAAAATATTGGATTGCACTGAGCTTTCCATTCCAAGCTCAGAAACGGCACGGGAAAGCGAAGGAAAATCGAAATTCGGAGCGTCGACTAAAACATTCAGGGCGATCAAACCACCCAAGGAAACCAAGGCCCCCAGCGTAAGGTAAATGGTGAGTTCCAAGGCAATGGACTTTCGATCACGGCTTCCCCAAATACCAATCATTATGAAAGTGGGAATGAGAGCAAATTCGTGAAAAAGATAATAAAAAAACAAATCAATGCTGGCAAAAAGCCCCATCAATCCTGATTGCATGAAAAGTAGAAGAGCGAGATAAAGTCTTAATCTATCAACCCCCGAATGAATCGCCGTAATTCCTGCTCCCATTCCAACTATGCCTGCCATAGCAAAGAGAGGAGAGGATATTCCATTCAGACCCAAATGGAAATGGATATTGAGTTCCTGCAAACCAGTTCTGGAAAATAATACGACGAAATCATAGCCTTCCAATGAGTTGTCAAAACGTAGAAAGAGTAAAATCCCTGAGATGAAGGGAAAACCAAATGAAAAATAAGCGATTTTCTTGGCGATCTTATCGGATTTGCAAATTTCAAGAAACAATACGATCGAAGCCAAAGCGGGTATGAAAATAGAACCTAAAAGGATGATTTGGTCAAAATTCATGAGCTCTGGAATTTAATTGCCCAAAAATCCGGATGCATAGAATAGAAAGCCCAAAGTGCCGACAACGAACCAAAAACCATAGGCATGAATTCTTCCCACATAGCATGCTTTGCTTATAAGCGCCATCATTCCAGCAACCCCGGCAGACCCCTTGACCAATAAACCTGAAATGAGAAGCAACTCCAAGACTTCCAAGAATCGAGCAAAGGGATCTTGTATTCGCTGGATGTAAAACCCATAGATCTCGTCGAAAAAAAGCTTACTGCTGCACAGTTTGAAGAAACTTGGTGCTTTCGATTCCAAGGGATCAGTTCGCTTGGAGTCGAAATATAAATATTTGGCTCCCAATCCCCCCGCAAGCCAAGCAAAAGTACCAAGAACAATCATCCACAGATGATTAGGCAATTGGGCCGCAAACTCCAAATCATCAATAATCACTCCTGCAATGCTTTGCGGATATAAGGAATGATAACCTCCAAATATCGAGAAAACAGCAAGTATTAAAAGAGGAATCGTCATGATGGAAGGACTTTCCCGAGCAGCGTCGGCATCGGAAGATCTGGGCATGCCCTCAAAAGTTATGAAATAAAGTCTGAACATATACAAAGCGGTAAGGATAGCACCCAAGTAAAGAATAACGAAAACTGGCGGATTCAAATTGTATGCAACCAACAAAATGGCATCTTTGCTAAAATAGCCCGACAAAAAGTTAACGCCTGAAATGGCCAAAACACCGACTAGAAATGTAATGCCAGTAAATGGCATTTTTTTTCGCAAGCCACCGTAGTTGAAAATATCCTGTTCATGATGGCAGGCATGTATTACGGAACCCGATCCAAGAAACATAAGAGCTTTGAAGAAAGCATGAGTCATGAGATGAAAAAGAGCGATCCCGGGCACTCCCATGCCAAAAGCAGCAGCCATGTAACCAAGCTGAGATAAAGTCGAGTAGGCCAATATCTTTTTGATGTCACGTTGTACAAGGGCACAAAATCCGGCATACAAACCCATGCTTGCACCCAAAACCGCCAAAAGATTCGAGGCTTCGTTGGTGAATAAGAAATCGATTCTCACTAAAAGAAAGATTCCTGCGGCAACCATCGTGGCGGCATGAATGAGAGCAGAGACAGGGGTGGGTCCGGCCATGGCGTCCGGCAACCAGACATGCAATGGAAATTGAGCTGATTTACCGATAAATCCACATGCTAGAGCCAAACATAAGATGGTGGATAAAAGCTCTGGATCAAACTCAGCCAAATCACTCAATTCGACCAAGTTGACTGTTCCGAAAGTCCAAAAGGTGAGCACAATCCCGATCAAAAATCCAAAGTCTCCTATCCGGTTGGCAATGAATGCTTTTTTTGATGCTTGAGCTGCCTCTTTTGAGGAAAAGTAATGGGCAATCAACAAATAGGAACTAAATCCGACGAGTTCCCAAAAAATGAAAATCATAATCAGATTATCTGCCAAGGTTATCCCGAGCATAGAAAACATGAAAATGGAAAGACCACCAAAATACCTCGACTTCGCCAAGTCGTCGGACATGTATCCAAGACTGAAGATGTGTATCAGACAACCTACGAAAGCTACAACGAAGAGGAGCAATCGGGCAGGACCATCAACCAAAAATCCAAAACGCAGTTCCCATTCTGCGATCTTAAACCAAGTCGTATCCCATGCAAAATCCTCTACTCCCGAACCAAGTATCAAAATCAAGGCGAAGAAAAGAATCCCTCCGGAGGTGGCTACTGAAAGAAGAGAGGCCACGTTCCCTTTCCTCCTCATGAAAAGAAGAGTGACCAGAGCGGAAAGCAAAGGAAGTAAGAGTATGCAAAAAGCAATCTTTTCCATAAGTCAATTTCTCAACAGGCTCATGTCTTCAGAGAAAACGCTTTGCCTCCGTTTGTAGAGTGCGACAAGCAATGCCAATCCCAGTGCTACTTCAGCAGCCGCCACCGTCATAATGAAAAAAACAAATAAACTACCATCCAAATTTAGACCAGCCCGAGAAAAGGAAACCAGCGCGACATTCACCCCGTTGAGCATCAATTCCAGTGACATCAGCACCAGCAAAAGATTTCGTCGAACGACCACCCCGAAAAAACCAATTCCAAAAAGCAATGCTCCAAGAGCAAGAAAATGATGAGGAGTGACCAGTTCCATGAATCTAAGGCTTCTTGATTCGAAATTTTTTACTTAGGATGATCACTCCTACCATCGCAGCAAGCAGCAAAAAGCCTGCAACTTGTAAGGGGAGCATATACTTGGTGAACAAGCCGTAACCGAAATTCTTCACGGAGGTGGAAAATGTAAGGTTTGATCCATTGACGAAAGAATCGGCATTTATCTCGGGCCATGCATTTGAACTTAATCCAAAACCGGATTGTTGGGAAAAATGCAGTAGAAGTACAATAATCAACCCCACCGCAACTGCACCTGCAAATCCAGAAAGTATTCTTATCTTTGATGCTTTTCCACCATCAGGTCCCACGTCGAGCAACATGATGATGAATAGAAACAAAACCATAACAGCGCCGGCATAAACGAGGATTTGTAGGATAGCCAAAAAAAAAGCTTCAAGCAAAACGAACAATGAGGCCACCCCAACTAATGAAAGAATCATAAAAAGAGCAGCTGGAACGGGATGCTTTGATACTACCATAAGCAAGCCACCTCCTGCCGCCAAGGAGGAGAAAAAGAAGAAAAGCAAGTCTAGGAGGTTCACTACGAAAAAGCCAAGCAGGAGGTTGCGATCACAAAGAATATAACTTGCTTACACAACCACAAAAAACTAGTTCCTAATGCGGATTTCCTTCCAGTTCAGCCTTCTTTTTGTTGTCCCATTTGTAATGTTCATCCGGAAGAGTTCCACCAAGTTCATAAAGTTTGTCTTTCTTATTGATCATTTCCTCACGTGTGTATCCGGAAGAGGAATATTCATCCTGTAAATAGATTGCCTCTTCAGGACAAACCTCTTGGCAAAAACCGCAATAGATGCAACGTAACATATTGATTTCGAATTCTTCTGGGGCTTTCTCAACATGTTCTCTAGAGACATCCCCATCTGGAACTTCGCCAGGAGTGATGCGGATAGCTTTCGGAGGGCATACAAACTCGCAAAGTTGGCAGGAAACGCATTTCTCTCTTCCGTTGGGATCCTTTACCAAGGTTGGTATTCCACGGTAGTTTTGCGGAATGCTGGGTTTTTCCTCTGGATACTGAAGAGTAACTTTTTCCTTAAACATGTTGGAAAAGGTTGTCTTTAAACCGGTGACAATTTGGGGTAGATAGGTTCTTTCTGATAAAGAAAGTGGTATGCGTTTTAAAACACGTGTCTTGGCCATGGATTTATGGGGTGGCGGCTGATAGATCCAGCCAAGTTACAAGAATGACGTAAAAAATTAGATTTGCCAAAGAGAGAGGCAAGAGTTTCGTCCAACCCAGATTCATTACTTGATCGTAGCGGAAGCGAGGTAAAGTCCAGCGAATCCAGATGAAAAAGAAAATCAAAGAAATTGTCTTTATCAAAAACCAACCTGTACCAAGTAAAGTTCCGACCCAATTGGAGGGCCATGGATCATTGATCCAAGGAAGGAAATGCCAGCCGCCAAGAAAAATAAGCGTGAAAATGGCTGAGCCGATGACGATGTGCGCATACTCTGCAACAAAAAATATTCCAAATTTGAAACTTCCGTATTCGGTATGAAATCCCCCTACCAAGTCAGTTTCTGATTCAGGCATATCGAAAGGCAATCGATTTGTTTCAGCAAACAAAGCAACTAAAAAAATCAGTGCCGACAAGGGTTGAACCAATGCCAACCACGCCGATGCATTCTGGGAATTCGCAATTTCAACTAAACTTAGGGAGGCGATGCTTGAGCCGGGTTGGCTTACCCAAAGAAATATAGGCAAAAGGGATAAGCCCATGGCAAGTTCATAGGAAATCATTTGAGCCGAAGAGCGTATTCCACCCAGGAAGGGATATTTGCTGTTCGAAGACCAACCCGCCAAAACGATTCCGTATACACCAAGGGAGGAAATCGCCAGAATGAAGAGAATACCAATCTCCAGATCAGCAAGAATTAAGGGAGTTGATTTACCACTGTGATGAAAAAATTCACCGAAAGGAAGAACGGTCATGGTGGTAAGAGCGGGCACCAAGGCAACCAAGGGTGCCATATAGTAATAAACCTTGTTGACGTGCCCAGGAACAATTTCCTCTTTGAACAAAAACTTCAAACCATCTGCCAATGGTTGAAAAATTCCAATTCCCTTGAGAAAGGAACCTACGAAGGGAATATGTCCGACAAAGGGAAGAACGGTACGGTTAGGACCCACCCTACCCTGCATCCAAGCACTCACTTTTCGCTCAGCCAAAACAGAGTAACCGGCGAAAGTCATCACTACGCTCACCATCAGAAAAGCAAAGAAAATTTTCAATCCCAAGACCTGAAGCAGTTCTAGGTTAAGCATGGAAAACAGTCCTACTTAATCTTCATCATAGGGTTATGATGAAGAGCAGATTTTTCAACAAAAGGCATATTCTTCCACTTGCTGCCGTCAATTTGAACTGTACCTTGTTTGAGATCTGAAAAGGAAATTCCTTTCAGCGGAGAGTTTCTCACTCGACTCATCGCAATCCATATCTTTTTCAGATCGGGGCTCAAATCAGACTCCGGATCCACGGATGAAATAAGATTTGATAGAATTTGCAAATCTGGGATCAATCCAGCAGGTCCAGGAATTGCTTGCAAAAAAGCCTGAACATAGAAGGAACGATTAATGAAAGACCCAGACTTTTCAAATGCAGTAAGAGTTGGTAAAACGACCGACGCCAATTTGCTGGTTTCATTCGCATGGGTTCCTAAAAAGACAACCTCGGTCCCAGAGAGAGATGCAGCATCTACTTTTGAATCAAGCAAATTTTCTCCCATTACTACCAAGGTATCCAATTCTCCCTTCTGTAGAGCCATGTTGAGAATGCTCAAATCACTTTTCGGGTACTTATTGGCAAAGCCTGACACCAAGGCTCCCCTGAGGTTGGGAGTTCGGTCAGCAGAAAGCAATATTCCATCGTCTTCTCCAAAATGCCCGCGAATAAATTTCTTGGCCTTGGTTGCCTTGCAGAATTGCGAGAGTAGGAAAAGTTCCTCCAAAGATGATTTGCAAGAACCGATTACACCAACCCTTTTGTTTTTGAAAAGTTTGAAAGCGGTGTCCATTGCTTCCGTCAATGATACGCGTGAACCACTCACTGACGGAAAAACCAGACGATTCTCTGCCTTAACTGTCTTGAAAAGGGTTCGTCCGCTATCAGTCATCCAACTGTCATTAACAAGATCATTGCGTCGGGGGGTGATGCGGTAAACCTGACCCTCTCTGCTTGACACCGTGATGTTTGAACCAGCGCTGCTCTCAGTGCAGATACTACGCGTTTCCTTGAGAAACCAAACTCTCATCTTGAAACGGAAATCCGTACTGGTCAAAGCACCCACTGGACAGATGTCAACGGTGTTGAGAGAATAGTTATTGGAAAGCTCCTTGCCTGGAAAACAGGTAAGTGTGGAAAAACTTCCTCGATCCACAAAACCCAGGACATCATCCTTAGCCACTTCTTGTGAAAAACGAATGCATCGCGAACAAAGAATACAACGTTCATCATCAAGAGTAACCCTGGGTCCCAAACGGGTTCTCTTGGGTTTAACGTTTTTTCTTTCTACGAAACGACTGTATCCCCTTCCATAATCAGTCGCAAATTCTTGTAGCCTACACTCCCCCGCTTGATCGCATATCGGACAATCCAAAGGATGATTGACGAGTAGGAATTCCATAATCCCTTCTCGACATTCCTTTACCACATCGGATTCTGTCTTAACATGCATTCCAGCAGAAACGTTGGTGGCACATCCAATGACCGGCTTGGGCACCCACCCGATTTTTGGAGAGCCATCATCGTTGAGAACCGCCTTCCCACTTCCTCTGTCTCTCATTGGTGTACCCATTTCAATGAGACACATACGACAATTTCCAGCTACGCTTAATTGTGGATGGTAGCAGTAATGAGGTATTTCCTTACCATGAAGTGCAGCCGCGTCCACCAGGTTGGTTCCAGATGGAACAGAGACATCCTTGCCATCCAAGTTTATGACAACGGAATCCTCTTTTCCAGGTGCGATCATAAAAGGTTAAATCAACTGAAGCTGAGATTTTTCATCCGATGGATGCTTTGCTTTGGCAATAAAATCATCTCTAAACTTTGATACGAAACTCTGAGTCGGCCATGCTGCAGCTTCACCAAAAGCACAAATCGTACGACCTTCGATCTGGTTGGCAACGGAAAGAAGCAAATCGGCATCCTCTTCGCGTGCATGACCGGAACAAATGCGTTTTGTTATTTTACGCATCCACAAGACTCCCTCACGGCAAGGTGTGCATTGTCCACACGATTCATGCGCGTAAAACGCGTTGATGTTGGCCATTGCCTGAACCATGTCAACGGTGTCATCCATGACTATGATGCCACCAGAACCAGACATGCTGCCAGCAGCCATCGGACCATCAAAATCAAGAGGAATGTCTTCGATTCCCCAGTCAAATTCAGTTCCATCTTTCATTTTACCGGTAAAACGTTCGTCGGCTCTCAAGACCTTGGCAGAAGAACCGCCTGGAATCACCGCCTGCAGGGATCGACCAGGGTGCAATCCACCACAAATGTCGTAAATCATTTCACCCAAGGTAAGAGCTCCACATTCGAATTCGTAGTAACCGGGTTTGACAACTTGACCGGAAACGCACCAGATGCGAGTCCCGGTGTTGTTGGGTTTTCCGAGTTTTGCATACGCATCGCCCCCCATTTTCATGATGTGTCTGACATTGCACAAAGTTTCAACATTGTTGACAATCGTAGGACATTGATAAAGTCCCAAAACGGCAGGAAAATAAGGGGGCTTGATTCTTGGATTCGGTCGTTTTCCTTCCAATGACTCGATTAAACCAGTCTCTTCACCGCAAATGTAAGCACCAGCTCCTCTGTGAATGACCAGATCGCAGGAATAATCAGAATCAAGAATGTTTTCTCCGCAAAAACCTTTCTCTTTGGCTTCTGATATTGCCCTTTCCAAAATTTTAGCGCCTTCAAAGAACTCGGCTCGAATGTAAATGAACGCCAGTTTTGCTTGGATGGCATAAGCAGTGATCATCATTCCCTCTATCAATTGATGGGGGTCCTTATAAATGATCTGTCTATCCTTGAAAGTACCAGGTTCGGATTCGTCGGCATTGCAAATCAAATAAATGGGCTTGCCAGATTTTCGATCAAGGAATTTCCACTTCATACCAGCTGGAAATCCAGCCCCCCCACGTCCGCGGACACCCGATTTCAAAACTTCTTCACCAATCTCTTCCGGTTTCAGCTTTAGAGATTTTTCAAGCATCTTGTAACCACCTTTTCGTAGATAACAACCTATTTTGTTCGAGTAATTGGGATCATCCGCATGCTTGAGTATGATTCTTTTTTCTTTTGCTATCTTCTTGCTGATCATAAAAATTACGCTTTTAAGATTATATCGATGGTATTCATTCGCCAGTGAGATTTTGTTCGTAGCTGCAAAATCCTTGGTCCTCATTCAACTTATCGCTCAAAAGAAGTTCGGCAAAGCGTTCGGCATCTTCACCTTGTACATTTTCATAGGTGCTTTCTCCAACCATTACGACCGGGCCTTGTCCACAATCTGCCAAACACTCCATGAATTCTAGAGAATACTTTCCATCTTCAGAAACATGACCCTCTTTAATTCCCAATTTTCTTTCGAAGGTCTTGCAAGTCGCATAGGAACCCTTCAATGCACAAGGAAGAGTTCTGCATACCCGGACGTGCTTTTCGCCCCAAGGTTTTTCCCTCAGCATGGGATAGAAGGTAACCAATTCCTGAATGTTGATGGGTTGTAAACCAAGCTTTTGGGCAATCCATTCACATGCTTCCAAACTTACACACCCCAGTTCATCCTGAACAACATGTATAATCATTAGGGCGGCACTCCTTTTCTGAGGGTACCTGGGTATGATCTCATCGATCAAATCTAGAGCATTTTCAGAAAGTTTCATCTCAAAATACGCTTACCGATCACACTCACCCATTACAAAATCCAAACTCCCAAGGATCACTGTAATGTCTGCCAACATGTGTCCTGGAGCTAATTTTTCGAGAATGCTGAGGTTGCAAAAACTAGGAGCCCGAATCTTCATTCTATAGGGAACACCCCCACCTTTAGAGACAATGTAAAAACCAAGAGCACCCTTGGGATTTTCGGCCTCAAAATAAATTTCACCAGGTTTGACCTGCGGACCCTCAGTGACAATCATGAAGTTTTGAATCAATTCCTCCATACTGGTCATGATCTTTTCCTTGGGTGGAGCAAAGATTTTTTTCGCATCTTCGGCATACCAGGAACCTGCGGGAAAATCATCGATCAGTTGATTGATGATTTTCAGGCTTTCCCTAACCTCTTCGATACGGACAAGGTACCGATCGTAGCAGTCTCCCCGTGTACCAATCGGGACTTCAAAATCATACTTCTCATATCCACTGTATGGTTTATCCTTACGAAGATCAAAATCCACTCCTGAAGCCCGAAGATTGGGGCCAGTCAATCCAAAGGCCAAAGCGTCAGAGGATGAAATCACACCAACGCCTTCCGTCCGATCGAGAAAGATCCTGTTTCGCGTAAGCAATTTTTCCACCTCTTCGATGGCCTTGGGCAACTCTTCGCAGAATCTAGAGACTTTCTGTAGCCAACCTTCAGGAATGTCTCTGGCTACCCCACCAATGCGTGTGAAGGAAGTCGTAAAGCGAGCTCCAGTGAGTTCTTCAAAAAGAGTGTATAGTTTCTCCCTTTCAGTAAAAGTATACATAAAGGGTGTCCAGGCACCTGCGTCCATTCCAAAAACACCCATCCCCAAAAGATGACTGGATATGCGGGCCATTTCGCAAATCATGACCCGAATGGCTTCGCATCTTTCGGGTACTTTCACCCCAGCCAAGTTCTCCACAGCAATCGCATAGGCAACATTGTTGGCCAACGGCGACAAGTAATCCAACCGGTCAGTGTAAGGAACAAACTGATTATAGGTCATGTTTTCTGCGATTTTTTCGTCTCCGCGGTGCAAATATCCTAAAACCGGTTCGCATTTTTCTATGAGATCTCCATTCAATTCCATCATGAGTCTGAGCACACCATGAGTAGTGGGATGTGAAGGACCGACGTTAAGAGCCATGCGCTCAGAATTCAATCGTTCTTCTGCAACCGCATCCCGGTAGCCCGAATCACCGACTTGTACTTCCTTGAAAGTAACTTCGCTCATACTGGCTTTTCCTTTTTTTCTGTCCAGCTTTCGTCTTTGGCCCTGGGTTCGGCGTCGCTCATGAAGCCTTGACCTGATGAAACGAATGGACCACCCATCATAGGGGCGGGTTCAACCGAGGCTTGGGTCACTTCGACCACATCGTCGGCGGGTAATGGGACGTCTATGCCTGCAAGAGGGAATTCTTTGCGCAATGGGAAATATGGATATTCATCCCACATAAGGATGCGCTTGAGGTTGGGGTGACCAGTGAAAACAATTCCAAACATGTCGAAAGCTTCTCGTTCATGCCAGTTTGCCGCTGGATAAACTGAATGAATACTGGGAAATTCCGGAGATTCATTGTCAGTACAGTCGGAATGTATTCTGATGTAGTCATGATGGATGCAGGAATAGAGGTGAATCACCACCATGAACCTGTTTTCAACAGCTTCACCTTGATCCACGGCAGTCAAATCAACCAGTAAATCAAAAGTTTGCTGATCGCGCAGTTCGGTGGTCAGATCAATGATTTGTTGCGCCGGGCAACTTAAAGTAAGACAATCGTTTTGATGTTTGACGTTCGAGTAAGGATGCTTTTTGAGCAAATCCTCGATGAAGTCTTTGTCGATCATGAGATTAAACCATCGATGTGTTCCTGGCTTGCAGGAGCCTGCTAGTGGAAGGTTCATTTCCAATCTTATCCTGAAGCTTCATCATCGCATCCAAGAGCGCTTCAGGACGTGGAGGACAGCCACTCACGTAAACATCCACCGGAACTATATTGTCCACCCCTTGCATCACAGCATATGACCGATACATACCTCCCGTAGAAGCACAAGCCCCCATGGCCACGACCCATTTCGGATCACCCATTTGATCGTAGATCCTACGCACGACTTCCGCCATTTTATAAGTTACGGTGCCTGCAACAATCATGCAATCAGACTGACGAGGTGAAAAACGCATGACTTCCATGCCAAATCTTGAAATGTCGTAACGAGAAGCCGCCGACGCCATCAACTCGATGGCGCAGCATGCAAGACCCATGGGCATCGGCCAAACCGAATGTTTTCGAATCCAGTTAACGACTGCATCTGCTTTGGTTACGATTACCTCACCCTCAATTTTGCTGTTATAAGCGACTTCGTTTGAAACCATGATTTTCAAAATAAACAATCCTACCAGACAAGCAAACTAGAAAAACTCAGATCAATGAAAATGCCTGCTGTTCTTATCATGCCAAAAAGCTCAGCTACGCTTTTGGGCATTGACGAAACTCCAAAACCGGGGCAATAAATTCTCACTCAGTCTTAGGGAGAGGTGACAGAGTGGCCGATTGTGCAGCATTGGAAATGCTGTGTACCGCAAGGTACCGCGGGTTCGAATCCCGCCCTCTCCGCCATGATCAAACCAAAGTCGATGGCTGTAAGGAAACGATTTTCTTAGAAATGCGGGTGTATTTGCCCTGATCAAGCATTGCGAACGAAGACTTTTGCCTGATCTGAAAAGGTAGCTTCAGCCAAGTCCAGCAGTGCAGGTGCAGAAATGGGTTCTGAAGCAGAGTTGGCTGATGCCTTCCCCGCCACCAATACCGCAATCTTGCCGTATAGATTTACTGATTCACCGTCTGCGGGTGAGCTTACTTCCCCCTCATTCAGCCATCTTCGTAATCTCATCTGATCCCAGGAGTTGTAAGGGGACTTCGTTCCGATCAGGTTTTCAGCAAAGCGCATGGCTGCGGTTTTCCATAGGCTACCAGATAATTCGGGTGATTCCGCCATTATGCTCTGCATGGATTCAGTGGGCAGCCACAACGCGGTTACAGACGAATCGGCAACCACATTGGCCGTACGCGGAACACCAGCCAAAACCGCCATCTCCCCGATAACCGCTCCTCGCCCCATGATATCCACAACCAAGTCACCAATTGATACCTTCACGCTTCCTCGGGTAATGACGATCATTCCATCACCATCACCTCCTTGCTTCATAATTGTATCTCCGGTGTTATAAGCTCTTGGATCCGATGCGGTAACGATTTTCGACAACAAAGCATCCGACATTCCCTTCAACCAATTGACCTCCCTGAGAACTTCTTCTGGTTCAGGCAAACGAAGTTCCAGGGAACTCTCCATCACTTCTTTCATGCGCTCTTCAACCGCCACGATCATTCTACCCGCTTCATCAGCCTCCAGCATTCCTTCCGACTTGAGCTTTTTAACGGTATTTCTCTCATGATTCAGTACCGAACGAATCGCATCTTTAGTCTCTATCCCAACGGTGGCTTCTGGATAATTCTCATGCATGTTCCTAATGAACTGAAGACCTGCCAGACGATTTTGCCGGATCTCATCCTTCAGCAACCGGGAAGTCCTTTTTATTTTTTCCGGATCTCCGGTTTCGTCGAGTTCCTTGACCAAACTATCAACCATTTTTGCCATGTCCTGCTGAGCAACGACAAACGCCTTTGAAGCATCATAGCTTATCGTAATGCGGTCGGTAAAAGTATTCTTAAGAAAGGGCAGATCTTTGAAAGCTTCAGTTAATTTGCTGACTCCACATAACTTTTCCAAGTAAGGGCGATCCGTCATGGGAACCTTTCCTTGCAAATCAAGAAACTCGCTGAGGTTGTTATCCAGTTGAGCAACTGCTTGAGCACTCAGCAGACCCGCCCGGAACTGAGCCCAGTAACTGCTTCTTTCTTTCTCCAGCAGTCGTCTTCTGGTTTCTGAAAGGGTATCCATGGACGCCAGTTCTTCTGAGGTCAGGGGATAAGCAGTCGGTTCAGGTAAATATTTTCGAACTTCTCCCCAATTGGCTCCGCTCAAGAATCGATCGTCTTTCAACAAGTCCATTTCCTGCTCGCATCCTTGCGCAACGTTTCCTGAAGCATTCGAAAACATAAGTTTCTTGACCGCAGGTAACTTAGTGAGCCCAAGAGCGTTGACAAGAGGACCTACAGTGGTGGCATTCACCAGTAGGGTAAGAAGTACGATCCCCGAAATCAAAAAGAGAAATTGATCTCTTACCCGAGAAGAAATTCCGACCAAGTTTGCTTGGGCAATTGCTCCTGAACCCTCTCCCAATATCATCACTACTTTCTCGCCATTTGCCAAGCCTTCCCTTATGTCGGCCCCTCCTTGAGCAGTTTCTGAGCCCAGCGTCTTCACTGCTTTTTCCGAACTTTGGCTGATTCCCACAACTTTTCCGCCCTGAATGCTGGCCTCCGCGTGGCCGATTGTATAACCTTGGAAAAGATTGATCTGGTCTTCCCTGTCGCCAATTTGTTGTGCCTTTTCCTTATCTATTACAAAAACTGAAGTAGTTCCTTCCTTATATCCCTGTCCACCATTTTCAATTTTGAATTCATATCTAAATTGTTCCGAATATACAACCAAAGCCAAAGCCAACCCGATTGCTCCCCGCAGCGCCCCCCACCATACGACAACCGCATCTTTGCCCGGCAATCCGTAACCGGCTTTGCGCATCAGGGGATAGAATACACCCATATTGATTCCACGCACCAGATGAATGACCAAATAAACGATACCCAAAATGAGAAAATCCATTCCCGTCGGGTTGGCATTTTGTGCAATCACTACCCCTACCACAATGAAAATGATCACATTGGCGACAAAGGCAATCAATTCCCAAAATTCATGCATGAAGTGTTCAACTTCCGGACTAATTCGGGTTCTTCCAATTCCAGCCATTACGATTCCAAGAGCTACGAGACCAAGCACTCCGGAAACATGAAAAAAGTATTCGCAAATGAAGAAAACTGCATAAGAGGTCACTACCACTACAGTGATTTCGATCATGGGATCATTAAAAACTTTTCGCACCCAAAGGATGGCGATCAAACCAAGAAAAACCCCAAGCAATCCTCCGGCGGCCCCAATTTTGCCAAAACCCAAGGTGGCATCAAAAAGAAAACTACCGGTTCCTGCAAAGACTTCCGCACCCGTGACCACGCCAATGAGAAGAACGAAAGCCACGATTGCCGTTCCATCGTTAAGCAAAGACTCACCTTCAATCAAGGTACCCAATTTTTTGCTTGCTCCCAATTCTTTCAGTAGAGCGACGACGGCAACCGGATCCGTGGCGCTCACTACGGCACCAAAAAGAAAGGAAGCAAGAAAAACAAAAGCACCCGCATCAACGTTCCAGTCTTCAAGAACGCCTCCCGACGAACCAAAGAACTGAACAATGAAGTAAAAGGCGCCTCCTGTCATCACGGTTGCGGTGACGATACCTGGACCTGCCAGATAAAAGGCATTGAGAAAGGATTTTTTGAAGGTATGGACATCAAGTGCGAATCCAGCTTCAAAAATCAAGATGGGTAAAAATACATACAGAATCAAGTGTCCATCCATGGATCCCCCCCAAGTGATTGCACCGCTTAAGGTATCAACGAGCTTATGCCAGAACTCTGCAAAAAAACCTGCATGACCATCATGACTGGCTACCTCATGATCATCTTGATGATCCCCGCCATGCGGGCCGTATGCCCGATTCAATCCTCCCATGGCTAAGCCTATCAACAAAAGAAGAACTGTGAAAGGAAGGGGTATGCGTTGAAGAAAATGGCGGGTTGCGGCTCCAATTACCAAAGCAACGATGAGAAAAAAGAGACCATATAGATAATCATGTCCTCCGGAAGAAGCAAGTACGAGAGAAGATAAGGAGTGATTCATTGAATATGGATTTTAGGTTTTCTATTCGGACTTTAGCAGTCGTCCCGGAAAAGGACGAATCTTATTTGAATTGGTTGATGATTCTATGGTGTCATTTGGATTGATCACCGGAGAAGGAAGAACCTTGGATGAACTTCCGATCCAATTGAGATTGTCAGGAGAGTCATCTTGCGAATCAAGAGAAGTTTTCTTTGGCATGGATCCCTTTTTTACAAACTGGTAACCTATGATCGGCTTCTCATCACCCGAATTCGTATTAAAATTAGAAATTGGAAAAGGATTGTTTGAACTTTCTTCGAAAATTTCAGCCGGCGCATCTTTAACATCCGCAGGAGACTGTTCCAACTTGGTCCGCATTGGAATTGAATGGGAAGAGTTTTCCGGTGTGAACAAACGCATGGGTTTGCGACCCAACAATTCACTGAGAGGATCGGAATGATCCAAATTTTCTGCAAAATCTGCCCTGACCAATGGTTTTTCTGACAAACCTTCCACAGGAGTCTCCGGAGCTAATTTTTTATCAGCTATGATTTCAAAACTGTCTATTTTTTTTGCACCACCGACTTTCGCCCCGTATTTTTTTTCAATGGAGTCAAGCTGAGCACGCGTTATTACTTCAAGGGAATCTTCGAAGGAAGGCAGATTTGGAAATCCTGAAATCAAATAAGATGATTCGATCAATTTGGATAAATTAATATTCAATTTGGGTCCAAATCCTTTTTCACCCGGCAAGGCGAACAACAATTCCCCAGGTATAAGATCATTGCGTTGATTGGCATCTGAAATTTTGATTTGCAAGCGACCCAAAACTCCAACCATCTTGAGTCCTCCGTTTGTCTCGACTTCCAGCAAACAACAACCAGATCCAGAGATCGAAACCGAAGTTTCAGGTGCACGGATATTAATTTGATTCTCTATGTTCCTTGAATTAAGCAAAAGGGAACCGGAATGCAAATGGGTAATATCCTCATCAATCGTGAACTGAGTCCCGGAACCAAATCGGAACTGAAATCCTGAAGAAAGAGTTTCGATACCACTGCGCGGACGAATGGAAATCCTTGAATTTTTAGGTAAAAAGGTTGCTTTTTCAAGTTTCTCCTTTGGTGAATTCACTCCATGTACCAAGCCTCCTTCGCCTTGACTGGTTATCAATAAGTGAGAATTTTGTCCCTTCACTAAAGTCAAACCAAGTGATAGATGAATGATGAGGAATCGAGACCAATACATGTCTCTCGATCAAAAACAATGATCATTCATAGGTCAAACCTTCAAAATTGATTATTTCGTATGTAGTGGAAGTCCTGATTTAATTTTATTCACAGAGTGAATGTTTCCCTCTGGGAAAGGAGTCGGCTGGAAAAAAAGCGTCGCTCCGATCGAATTGCGGCAAGGAATCATCATTAATCAGAACTGCCGTTCCGCCGATCCATTGGACTTGAATTGAATCCTCAAAGGTTGCAATTTTACAAGAAGAATTCAAAATGTCAGTCATTCATCTATGTAATCTTCTTGGGAATTGAAGTCGGCAATTTCCGGAGGAAATAGGTACGAAAAGAAAACTTGATGGTAACCCAATTTAAATTCTATTCAAGGACTGGCTAGTTTGCCAATTTGAAGGTTTCCTCCGAACTGATCAAATGTAGAACGATCCATGAGCAAATTGCCCCCGGAACTGACGTTTTCAATAAAATTGACCCGTCCCACTTGCTGGGCGGTGGAAACCTCCCCAAAATTCGGGTACTTTCCATCCAACGGACCTTTCAGACTATTGAGGCGAACTGAGGTAGCGCTTGGAAAATCGACGTTGCGCAACCTCAGGGTCGTCGCTTCAAGAATCAAACTTGGCAGATCCTGAGCTATCTGAAGACCATTTACATTGAGATCACGGGCAGCCCGGATTCGGGCAAATGTCCCTGCTCCAACCGACACCTCATTCAAATCCAGATCGCGAGTGCTTTGAATGCCAAGTTCCCGACCGGCTTCAAGGGTAGCATTCTCCATAATCATACTCTCTCGAGAAACCACAGCCAAATCTCCTAGAATATTCTTCAAAGAGGATCCAGACTCAAAATCCATGGATCCACCACTAACGATAATTACTCGATTTTCGGAACTTTCAGAAGTGAATTCGATGGAACTGGAAAAGGAAAGGTTTTCCGAGGCCGCAAGCAGAAGAATTTCCGACTGATTCAGAACTTCAGAAAGATCATAAAATCCCTCGTCGAGAGACAACTGAGTCGCTCCGATCACGATTGGAGTGGATTGTTCACTCAATGTCCAAGAAAAATCCCCATAAGTCGAAGTAACCAAATCAAAGAAAGGATTGCTGAAAGCATCCTCGCCCGAAACCAAGGAAATTTGATCCCAATTTCCTCCAAGCAGAAGGGTACCGGACAACTCGTCCGCCACTTCCGCGACCTCAATCCATTCCTCAGTCCAATCCCCTCCCGAAAGTTCGATGATTTCTTCCATGATTTCGGAATTGCCGGATTCCTTCAGCCGATCAGCCAAAGCCAGGACCTGTGACTCTATGGAAGTGATTGATTTCTCGGAAGGAACCAGACTAGGATCGGAAGAATCCAAGTTTTCTTCATTCAACACGCTAAGAAGGATCGTTTCATCCAAAGTTCGATCGAGAAAACTGAGAAGAACTTCGTCGGAAGAGGTCGTCAGCAAAGAACGTAATTCCTCAGAATATGAGAAATAAATTTCTGCTTGTTCACTTTCAAAACCCGTCAAATCAAGAAGCCTTCCAAGGATTTCCGCATCTTCATCCAGCATGCTGGAACGAATCTCTGCTGAAAAACTGTAGAAGCGAACGATTTGTTCCCCATCCAGTTGCATTTCCGCAAGCTGACTGGCTACCCCACTCTCTGCGACTTCTCCAGTCTCTCGGGCCTGCTTGGTATCGGGGTTGCTCTCAATCATCTCATCAATATCAACCTCCACTTCGACCATACTGGTTTGTACAGCTTGGCTTGATGAACTGGAATCCTCGGAGGATCCACCGGCTTGCTCAGCTGAAGCACTTCCAGCTTCGTTGTTTTCAGATCCGCCTGCATCCGTTTCTGAAGATGAGGAAGACTCCTCCATCTCTCCGGTTTCACCCTCGTTGTCACCACCCGTATCCGAATCCTCCGTTTGGCCATCTTCTGCTTCGCCTTCCTCAGTTGCTTCATTTTCCTCGGCATCAGAGCCATCTTCCGAATCCCCATCCCCTTCGGCAGAAGCATCTTCAGCAGCAATTGAAGTCGCCTCCTGCATGGCATCCGAAACGGAGTCCAAGGAAACGTCGGCGCTTGCTTGCGTGGCCGCTTCATTGGTCACTGCTATGCTTTGGGCAACCACAGGATTGACCGGTCGGGAGGTAATGGCACCGCTTTGAGAAACGTCCAACCCCGAACCCTCGGAAACAGGTATGGACTGGCCTCCCGGAGAACTGAAGGAAACGGTAGACTCCGTAACGTCGAGCTGCATATTTTGAGAAGGCTGCTGGGCAATCTGAAATTCAGTGCCGCGAACGCCTGCGGTTCCAGATGAAGTACTAATGTCGAAGCTGGACTGCTTGTTTAACTTTTTGGTCTTAATGACCAGATCACCCCATTCCAAATCCAGCTTAATTTTGGATACGCTTGGCTCAGCCTCCAAATCACTCACTTTCTTTCCATCCGCTTCAAACGGTTCCTGTTGAAATATGCCAACCTTCATCCGGGTCTTGGGTTTCAAGGTCAACAAAGTTCCATTTGAAAGCAGCAGGGTTGCCTTGCCACCGTCATTGGATTCCATCAAGCAACCCTCACCCAAGACCATCCCAACCTTCATTGGTTCGGAATCCCCGTCATCGCTTCGCTTGATCAGCACGGGACCCGAAATTGTTACCACGATCACCGCTCCTTTACCTTCGGATCCCTTTGAAGACTGGCCGTGCAAAAAGTTCAATTTCAAAAGGAAAACCGCAAGAAAAATGGAAAACAAAACTTGGATTCCATTATGGGCAGGCACTCTTTTATTTGGCTTCATTGCTAAGGGGTTCCTGAGTTTTGCAAAACAAGCAGTTGGTTGTCGCTGTAGCGATGAAAAAGAAGATATTCATCTGCCGAACCGTAGAAGTACAACCAGGAATTCCAAGATTCGGAATACAGAAAAGGATAGTTCTGATAATCCGTCCAACACCAACCCAATTCCTCCATCCAAATCCATACTCCATTTTCCGTGGATGCGAAAGTGAAGATCCAACCCAACTGTTCGTGTAGTATCCATCCTTCCTCTTCGGGTAGGAAGAATTGACCGAACCATGAGCTCGTCCACCAATTCTCTGCTCCCTCCACGCTGGTTGCCATTGCCCAATCAGGTCCCTCCGAGGATTCCGAAGTAACAAACTTCTCGGAGAATCCATAAGAAATCCCTTCCTCATTGAGGGCATAGGATCGATAGAAATATCTTTGTCCCGCGTCCAAATTTCCAAAGAGTTCGTCGTAAATTCCCACTCCGTTCTCCGAGATTATCCGCACCGCTTCGCTTCCGTCGACCTGATCAATTTCCGCACCGGGGAAGGTGGAAAACAGAAAACCCATTTCCGAGACTCCGGATCCATCTCCCTCATCGAGCAATTCTCCTTGCATCGTGACATAGGAGGAACCCACTTCAACTGGCTCCAAAGTCCATACAATTGGAACATGCTCATCCACCACACTGAGGGTAAAGTTCATGTCGAGACTACCTCCAAACTCATCGCTTACCCGAACTTGAATTTCGTATGTGGAGATCTCCTCGTAATCCAATACTTCAAGTGTGCGAAGTATACCGTTTGTATCGACGTAAAAAGGAGTTTCCAACTCGTCAGTGTAGGTCAAAAGTTCAAAATCATAGGATTTTGTTCCCTCTGCGTCATTCGGATCCACGACGGAAAAAGATCCAACTTCAGTATCAATGGGAAGATTTTCCAGAATGAATTCATTGGAGAGAATCAATTCGCTTGGATCATCGTTACCCACCGAAACTATGCGATAGATCGAATCCGCCAGATTGCCGGATGAATCCACCACGCGGTATTCCAAAGAATATTCACCGGGTTCACTCACATTCACTTGACCAAGAATTTCGATGGAATTGGTCAAATTTCCATCGACCAGATCGAAGGCAAAAGCACCTTCTTCCTGAAATTCTTCCCATACGGACAAAGATACGAAAGATTCTCCATTAAGCGAAAGGGAGGGTTTGGTCGAGTCCACAACTTCAATTGAACGATATACCGAATCAGCGGCATTGCCCGAAGAATCAACGTAG
>CACMZN010000021.1 GCA_902618175.1 uncultured Verrucomicrobiota bacterium | reverse complement strand
GGGGCCGTCTTGGTCTCCTCCACGATTCCATCCACCACCAGACTTACGCTTTCTACGATTTCCTGAGTTTGAGTGACGTTGAAGTCGAAGAAATAAGGGGATTGGGTAAAGCCTCCAATCAGAAAAGCATCCAAAATTGCACGATCTATGCCGGTACGAGGAAATGTCGACGGGTCTACCGAGGAGGAATTGGCGGTGACTCGCAAGGGAAGTCTCGGAATGCTGGAAAATTGTACAATCCCTGAAGGGATGTTCAAGAATAACAGTGGGGCAATTGCATACCCATTCCCTACAATGGGGGATCCATCGACGTTTCGACTCAATATGACCTGTTGCGGTATTCGACTACCATTAGCATCCGTCGCAAATGTGACTTCGACTTCGGCAGAAGTGCCAAACCCGATTGACCGAATTAGGGGAACGATGGAAAAGGAGGTTGTTTCCACGCTGTATCCGCTGCCTGCGGTAGAGACGTTGAGATCCGTTATCTTTCCATAGGTTGCGGAACTGACGTTAAGATCGACCACGGCAACCACCTCGGCGCCGGATCCGATACCGGACACGTCCACCCGTGGAGCAACCAGGTATCCTTCGCCCACGGGCTCATTGAGATTCAAGGTCTGCAGTCCGTTCGACCCGTCAAGATCAAACACGTCGAAGTCGGAATTACTCAAGGAAAGACCCGCAAACTGGGATTGAAAGGAAATGGAAGGTGGAGTGGAACCGGTGGTGATGGAGAGGTTGCGTATATCAGAGGCCACGTAATTTCCGCTGTTGTCCCGACCAATAACGAAAACGCTCTTTACTCCGGAAGAGGTGAAGGAAAGCTGAATGGGATAGTTTTGCTGATTCTGATCCAGCGCTGGGGAACGAAAAACTTCATTCCCGTAGGCTGCCCCGTCAACGTAGTATTGAATGCCCACCAGGGATCCGTCGGCATCAGATCCTTGGGCGGAAAGAGGAAGAACCGAGGTGGAAGTCAAGGAATCCGCAAAGGGCGGCTCAAGAGTGACCGTGGGGGTGAGGGATCCGGTGAATTCAGCCACCGAAATGCGTACGAGCGGACTGGTGGCAATTTCCTTGCCGGATGCATCATAGGCAACGACCCTGAGGAAATGAATTCCTGAACGAGGAGGGGTGAGGGTGGAGGTGTAGCGTTGGGAAGAAAAGCTGGCATTTTGTCCTCCTCCGAATTCAGTCAGGGGTCCGAAATCCGTCTGATTGAGAATCATTCGCACGCTGGTGATGATGCTGAGGTCGGAATCGACCTCCGCAATCACAGGAATCGAGGATTCCGGAGCAAAGGAGAAGGAAAGCCCATCGGTGGGAAAGAGTAGATTGACGGTGCCAATTCCGCTTGGAAGCTGGTTGATCTTGCGGTCATGATGGTAAATGTCGCGGACCTGGTTGTCGTCGGTGGGCAATCGGTTGGTTGAACCAAACGCCAATCCGCCTTGACCGGAGGCATCGGAACTGAAGTAGACGTGACGTCCGTCCCCACTAATCGAGGGGAATCGGTTGCTGGGCATGGTAGTGGTTCCCGTGGGAAGAAAATTAACCGGATATCCGAAGGTGCTGCGGCTGATCCGCTGAGAGGCATTGGTATCCGCATCGAAAAGATAGACGTCGTCGGATTCCTGATCGGTCGCCAGGGTATAAAGTTGGCGTGAATTGGAACCCGTGGTGACGTTGGTGCCGGATAAGATCTCGGAATATCCATGGATGACCGGTGGTGGAGCCACGACCGGAGTTGCCCGAGTAAACCCGTCGCCGCTGAACAACAAGTTGCTTTGGGCAGTGATTTGTATGGAGGATGGATTGTTGGTCGAGAAGCTGCCCGACAATGCGGAGAAGGTAAAGGAGGTTCCCCCGGTGGAATTGTCCTCGATGTGCGGACCCGCTAGCAGATCTGCCGGGTCCAACCACTGTGTGTCGATGATGGAAATCAATTCATCCCGAATGCCCGACAAGGTGGCTCCCGAACCGATTCCTATGGTAAAGGGCAGAGCGGTGTTGTCGGCAAAATCAATCTGAATTGACTTATTGGCGTCGCTGATAGTCAGAACCGTGGTGGCAAGACTGGTGGTGGATAGGATCTCGACGTCGAATCTCTGTTCCAGATAAACCCCTCCTTCCGAGCTCAAATAAATGCGTGCTGGATTGACTACTGCATCGGCAAATCCATCTGCATTGGTATCCACTCCGTCTCCTTCCAAGGATATGAGGGATTGAAGACCTTGCGTGGTGGAGGCTGTATTCCGGTAACCCTGTCCGTTGTCGACCATCTGCACCCGATGCACTTTTCCTCCCCCCGCACGGTTCTGTCCGATACCGGATTCCTTGGGAAAACGCACTTCACCGGCAACAAAACCGGTGCCTCCGCGTGGGTTGTCCACGCTGACCACAGTGGAATCCAAATCATAATCGGCTCCGGCGGCAACCATGGTGATGGAAGATATCCGCCCGAAGGAATCGACTTGGTAACTGGCGACGGCTCCGGATCCGCTTCCGGAAAAATCCTCGATTCTGAGAAATCCACTCTGATACCCCGAACCCGAATCCTGCACTTCGATCTCGCCAATCCCACCAACCAAAACAGCCTCCGCGAGGGCTTGGCGAACCGGGGCATTGTAGTACACGCTTCCGTCCGCCCGGGTAACGTTTAGGTCCAGCAGATTGGAAGACTGAGTGGAATATACGATGGACTTTCCATCGTAGCTGATGGATGGATCCCGGCTGGGCATGTCCCCTCCCACCCCATCCTTTTCACTTATGCGGACTGAATACAAGGGAACCGATCCGGCATTCGTGGTCGTTCCGTTCAAATCGGCAACTTTTATCTTATAGAGATCTCCTTCGGGATGACTAAGGTGAGCGACGATCGTAGCAGTCCATACTGGGGCAGGTTGGTTGGGATCGGGAACCACGGTGACGACTGGTTCGCGGTAGTCTCTACCCGCATCCAGAATGGTGACTCCATTGACTTGGATCTGTCCATATGCATCGGTACCGTTCTGCAGAGACAGGACCGCTCCACTACCCGTTCCCGTCGAGTCCGTGACGACAATGGTGGGGTTGCCCAAATACCCCACACCACCCCCAACCACCTCGATGCTGGAAATACCCTTGCCGGTCACCAAGTTGGTGGCCTTTGAACGATATGCAATGGTGGATCCATCCCCACTGATTTCAGCCTGATCCGAAACGCCCCCGATGGCGGCGATCCCGAAATAATTCAGGCTGACGCAATGTGTGCTGTTGTCCTCGGTATTGAACACGAAGACGTCGGTCTGGCCATTCTCATCACTGCTCAGGTTGGTGGCGTTCAAATTGGTGGCGTCGGATGAGAAGGTGACGTATTTGCCGGCGTCGTCGATGGTGGGTCTCGCACTGTCCCCATTTCCCGAGGTGATGGCTCGAATGGTGCCGTTTTCTCCCTGAGTCATGTCCAGAAGAAAGATTTGTCTACCGCTGGTTGCAACTCCACTTGTCTGTAGGTTGGTGGCCACGGATTCGAAAACCACCTTGGTACCGTCTCCATTGACGTCCGCGTAGAAACTGCCCCCATTCGCTTCCGCGAGATTATTGAAGTCCATGACTCTTTTGAGCTGATCTTGCTGAACGGAGTAGATGAAAACATCGGATTGTCCGTTGTTGTCTCCAAAAACCAGATCATTGGCCATGGAATGAAAGACGACGGTGGAGCCATCCGCGCTGATTCTTGGTCTGTGGCTGTTGCCGTTGGCTCTCTGTCCCGTTCCGAGAATGGATTCACTCAGCAAGGTTCCGTGGTCGGTCAGGTTTCCCGATGGAAGGTTTTCAGGCGGGTCTGATTCCAAGAATCGATTGCGAAGATAGATCTGCTTGTAGACGTCGATTCCGGAAGAGGGAGCTCTTTCATATACGTAGGTGGTTCCATCGCCGTTTGCATGGGGTCTTTCCAAGTCCACGGTTCTACCCGGCGCCTGCATGAAGGTGGTTCCGGCATTTTTCGAAGTGAGGCTGACGACCGGAGTATTACTCAAGGGAAAGGAATCCGCTCCTCCGTTTGAGTTGTCGGTGATTCGTACGACAAGGTAATAATCTCCTTCATAGTTGTCCGGCAATTGCTGAATCCAATCAAGATTAATGGTTTCGTTCGGTTTGAGGTTGGCTCCCAAACCACTCTGGCCAAGATCAAATTCCCGAAGTACGAAACTACGGGCCATATTGAGGACGGTATCGGTTTCAGAGAGCAAAACCTGCGCGGTGAAGGAATCTCCGGTTCCCATGGATGCGGTTCCTTCGTTGCGTATGGAGAATGAAATGCGGATGGGATCCAATCCCCGAAAAGTACCGACGTCTCCGTAGAAACTGTCCGGATCCACCCTCAATTGGACGGTTCCGGCATTGATCGTAATGGGCACCTCACTTCGATTGTCGGAAGCTTCGGCATCCTCCACGGTTTCATAAACAATCTGGCCCTGAAAGGCAAAGGCAGGATCCACCACCGCTTCCAAAGTAAAGGTATCCGAAATGGCGGCATCCGCAGGTATGCGCAGATTGGGAATCTCGATTTGTGAATATTCCTGATCCGCTTCCATGGAAGGTGTCACTCCCTGGTCAACGAAAGGCAACACGATGCTCTCTTGGTCCACCGTGGATCCATTTCTCAAAAGACGGGCGACCAAGGGAAAAAAGACTCCTTCCTGTGTCCTGACCAGTCCCACGTTCTTTACGGATACCACGGCAGTCACCTCGGAATCCGGAAGATAAGAAGATTCCGAGGTGGAAAGGGAAGTCACCGCCAAATTGGGAATCTCCAAACTGAATGAATGCGACACCGTATTGTCAGACAGGTCATTCTCAGTGGCCGCGCCCTGCACTTGAGCCACGATGGTCCATTGGGCAGTATCCGTCCACTTCTGAGCCTCGCTCCATGGAATTTGAAACAATACCTGTTCGATGGTTCTCGGGTCATTATCTAAAAAACTCGATCGACCTGTCTCGGGGAATCCATTCCAGGTTTCCGTATGGGAAGCCAAAATCAAACCGTCTGGGGATCTGAGTTGCAAAAAAGCGGTCACGGTCTGACCCGCCGGTACGGCAGTCGTACCATTTACGTCCAGAGAAACCTGGGCGCTGATTGAAAAGGTTGATCCGATCAGAACTTGAGTGGGTGGATCGCCGACGAAATCAATACGGAGGTCAGAATTTTGGGCAAAGACGGAAATCGAAGCAAACAGAATTGCGGGATAAAGAAAAAGGGACTTGATTTTCAGATGTCTCATGGGCGGCTACTCCATACATTGGATTCAAAATCGTAATAACGCAAAGCTCCATTTTGACTGTCTAAGTAATGCCAAATGGGAAAAGTTTCCAGATGAAGCAAATAATAGGGATAGCTCTGCTCATTGGTCCACCACCATCCCTGGTGAAACGGATCCCAAAACCAATGTCCATCCGATGCATCTGGAGCCACGAACAACCAGCCCAACTGGTAATGAAAAATCCAGGAATCCTGACCCAAAAGAAATTCTCCAAACCAATTGGATCTCCTCCATCCGGCATTTCCAACAACCTCGCCTTCAAGAATATCCTCCTTACTTAGAGACAAAAATCCAGAAATCACACCACTTGCTCCATTGAGGTCGAGAAGTTCCACGCTGAGTGGGATTTCATTTCCTATCCTAGCCATGACGTCCTCCTGGTCATTGATGACTACGGTTTGAGAATCCGTCATGCGAAAAGCAAGATTTCCATCGGAATCGTCATCGAAATTGCCACTTGATATGAAACTGACTACGGGATCTCCATCCAAATCCTGAAAGGAAAGAATCACCGCAACCGCCCCTTCAAAGATTTCATTCTCCTGTAATTGAGCGTAGAAGTCCTCACCACCAGGTGGAGAATTTTCCATAACTGGATCTCCCTCATCCTCGGACCCTTCCATCAGCTCCTCCGTTTCTTCGAGCTCCTCCGTTTCTTCCACGGATATTGCGTTGGTCTCGCTTGGGTCAAGGCTGGAGTCGATTTCCTGAGAGGAAGTATCTTCCAAAATTTCATCTTCCTCCGAATCGGTGGTGGTGATTGGTTCCACCGATTCGGAAACAGACTCTTCATCAACCAAACTGTCCTGGGTCGAGACATCTTGTTCGGTTTCGATGACTACGGTTTCTTCAACCAGAATCTCTTCGGTTTCCGAAACCAAGGTTTCAACGGTTGGTTCCTCCACAAGGTCATCGATGGCAGGGGTTGCCTCTTCAGCGACGGAAATGACCGTTGATTCTTCCATGCTCTCCTCTTCGGAAATATCCGTACCTTGAATAGTTGGCTCTAGAGCGGTTTCTGTTTCCAGTGCATCTTCGGTACTGGTCAGGCTAGTTTCACCGGTGCTTTCGGTCTCCGAATTCACAGTATCTGAAATTGTTTCTACTGAATCAGAAGTGTCGACTGTTTGTTGCGTATCTTCAGCATCAGAGGTTTCCAACGAAGTCGCACTTTCTTCCGTCTCCGTCTGAACGCTTTGCGCCTCTTCACTTGAACTCGTTTCCACCGTCGAGGAATCAGAAGACGTGGATTCATCTGTCGAAGATACATTTGACGAATCCACCGATGCTGATTCACCAACGGATTCTTCCTCGGAAATGGTTGAGCTGGTGACCGTTGTTTCGTCCGAAGTCTCAATCATGGAGGTTGTTTCCGTTGAAGTCTCCAGCGTTGGAGATTCTTCGCTTTGCTCCGATTCCACGGTGGTGGATGCAGGGATCGCTTCACTCACAAGAGAGGTGGATTCTTCAGTCGAAGCACTTGTTTCCTCGACGGTTTGCGAATTGCTGGATTCCGCCACGATGAGCGTGGTCGCCACATTGGCGCTTGTATCACCGGACGATTCCCCAGTGGTTGAAACGGATGGGATGGAAACGGTTGATGCGGCAATTACGTAGGATGCAACCGAAGCTGAAGAAGTGGCTTGGACTGTGTCCGCAGAGGAGTCGGTCTCTGCGCTGCTGGTTGAAACCACGTTTTCCTCCACAACTTCGCTCAGAAATTCAAAGTTCAGGTCAAAAGTGGAGTTCTTATCTCCCGCATCCACCAGGAAAATGGACAGGGTATGATTCAGGTCGTTGTTGGAGGAAAGTGCGATCAGATCGTCCCTATCCTGTAGAAATACCTTGAAGTCGGTGGATAGGGAAAAGGCCAGCGTCTGATCACCATCCTGGTCGAAATTACCCGAACTTATGGACGCATTGAATGCGCCTCCATCAGGATCGGAAACATTCAAATCAACCAAGAAGTCGCCCGTGGAAAGATTATCCAGGTACAAAGTGTGCGAGGCAGGTTGTCCGATGGGGGCAAATTGATTGATCCCAGTCTCTGATGCGGCATTTTCTTCAACTGAGGTCAGAAGATTTGAATATTCGGAATAAAAAATTCCTTGTTCCGAAGCTCGTTCGTAAATCGAATCCATCACCAGTTCGTCAATTGCAATTTGCCTCTTGAGAAGTTCGCTGAATCCGGTTTGCACATTGGCATCCGTCCCATCCCAAGCGGCATCCAGAGAATCGTTGGATGCTTGAATAAGGGAAGAAGCCAGTAGGAGTTCCGATTCGTTTACAACCACCGATGCATCCAGATCGCTTAAAAAATTATTCAAGTAGAGTGAAATCTTCTGATCGTCCGACAACACATCCTTGGCTGAAGTGACGATGATCATATTGGCGATTTGTCTGGCTGCGCCCTGTTGCTTGGCATAGGAAGTCTGTACGACGGTAAGGGTGTAATCCGCAAAGGCATCTGCTTGGCTGAGAAAATTGGCGACTTTTGCTCCGGTGGCCAAAAATTGCATGGCGCTCGCATTTCCTTCCATGGCTCCCTTTACGGGATCGTAAGTCGTGACGTTCAAATCAGTGGGCAATCCAAGAGAGCTGATGAGTTTTGATTCCGCTTCGGTCTTGTCCATTCCGGCTTGGATCAAAGTATTCAAAACCGTGGTAAGCGGGCTGACGACCGAAGAATTGGCATCGGCTGCATAGACCCCATTAAAAGACAAACCCGTAGTGGCATCTGTTGTTCCCGTACTTCCTGTAACTAAGATGGATCCTTCGTCGGGGTCTAATTTGCCATCTCCATCAAGGTCGATCGCGGACAGTTCCGAAGAAGAGAATATTAATTGAAAGCTGCCATTTTCATCCGTCACCGATGAATTGGCCAAGTCTCCCACACCATCCCCGTCCGCATCAAAGGTAACGACTGCACCGGACAGGTATCCGTCAAAGGCAGAACCGTCTATGACGTAGGCCGGATCCTGTACTTGAACAGTCAAGGTTTTGTTGGCTTCGTTACCCGATGAATCAGATACGATGAAATAAACCGAATAATCGCTGACCACTGACAAATTGACGTCTTCCAATCCGACCAGGTTGATCTGACTGCTTAGGTTTCCATCATAGTTATCGGTAACCGTCGCATAATCCTGAAGCAAGACAGTCATATTGTAGTCTTGTCCTTGAATGAGGTAGATTTCATCGGCACCAGCAAAGGAAATTTCTGGTTTTGCCAAATCCTTGATCTGTACGGTCAGGTTGGCATCCGTGACGTTCCCGTATTCGTCGGAAACGGAGAATTTCAGGATTTGAGATTGATTGAGATCATATACGTTCAAATTGCTCACTCCTTGAATGTTCACTTCGCTGGTCAAATTACCGTCTTCCGTGTCCGTAGCTTCAAAAAGGAGAACGGCAGAGGAGAAAGAAGTTCCGTATGGCCAATTGATGGTGGTGTTTTGATCCTGGGCTTGTCCGCTTCCGCTTACTCCCTTGAAGAAAATCTCCGGCGGGTTTTTGTCCAAAACATGGTAGGTTTGCTGAATGGTGACCGATTCACTGGATTCTCCGTCGATCGCCTTGAAGAAGAGGTCGTAGGAACCGTAGACTGCATCAACGGGTGTGGCCACGGTGGTTGAATTGATTTCCAGAACCGTAGTTGCATTGCCAGAAAGCAAAAGCTTGTAGCCGGTTTGGGTGGTGCTTTCCCAAACCATGGTGGAGGCTCCGGTGGCGCTGGTCAAAGCCGATCCCTCCAAATCCCAGGTGAAGGATGGAAAGTCGGTGGCAGTAACGCTCAGAGGGATTTGATCTCCCCGGGAAGCGTTGATTTCCGAGGCAATCCCGGAATCAAAGGATATTGATGGAGGCGAATCGATGAGGGCCAGGTTTGCATTGAAAAAATTGGTGGTCAGGTTTCCTTCCCAAGTGGCAAAGGGTTCGCCTGAATCATATTGTCCGTTGTTGCTGGAATCGATGTAGGCGCTTATTCGATGAAGATGGCCAAGGGGTCGGTTGTTGAAAGTGTAGAATTGGGGAAAGGTGTTCGTTTTTTGTTCCCATGAAGAGATGCTTGACTCGTCGGCAAAGGTATCCCTCTCAATAGCCAAGTAAAGATCTCCGGATATGTTTTTTCCATTGAAGATGATCCCACCGAGGGATGCGATCTGATCTTCTGCAGTGGGATCGAGTCCGAGCTCGATTTCTTCCCCATCGCTCAAGGAATCATCGTCGGTATCCACTAGAAGCGGATGAGTCGTACCATTGACTTCTTGAAAATCCGTCAACCCATCCCCATCCGTATCCGAAAGCAAAGGATTTGTCCTGACGACAACTCCATTGAAAAGATTTCCCTTTGTTTCATTGCCGTCGTTCAATCCATCTCCATCCGTATCGCTCAGCTGAGGATGCGTGCCCGTTTCATACTCAGCCTCGTTGCTTAGGGAATCATTGTCTGGGTCGCTTGCCCACCAACTGGCATTGTCATCCAGAAAAGAACCCAGGTAAAGATCCATCCATTTTTCCCTGCTCGACAATTCATTTCTTTCCGAAACCATTACGCCCACCTGCGCGGTGAGATTCTGACTGTTATAAGTCATATTTGCTTCCAAGTACAGAGTTCCACCTCCCAGAACGGGAGCAAGCACCGCACCCACTCCGTTGTCGTCAACGATGACCACTTGAGACTGATCGTCATACCCGGATCCCTTGTCGGATACGTTGACGTCGATTATTTCCCCATTTCCTCCCACGACCAGAGAAGCATTAAAATCCACTCCGGCGCCCACCAACTGGACCAACGATCCATTGGTGTAGTTGGAGCCCCGGCTCAAAACCTGCACTTTCTCCACTCTTCCTCTTTGAAGAGTCGAATAAAGAGTCAAGTCCGTACTGCTTCCGGAATTGTTGCTGAGAACAGCAACCTTGCTGACGTTTACGTCGTCATAGTCTAGTAAAATTCCCCACTGGACGGAATTGGCATCCAGAACATTTCCGTTTTCATCAAAGGCAAGAGCTGAGAAAGTGAAGTTGGAATCCAAATTCGATTGTTTGGAACTGGTGTAGGGAGCAACCTCGACCCAGTTGGATCCATTGCCGTCCCCGGGAGAAATCAGTACTCGAGGCGATCCTCTTCCGGGAGAATCAAGGATTCCGGACCAGGAAGAATCTTCAATGTCGGAATAAAGATAGTTTTCGCTGAAGTCCACTCCACTGATGCTTGAGGAATAGGACACCGTGAAGCGGTCATTGGGATTGAATTTTGTCGTGTTCTCATCGTCGATGATGGTCAACTTGAGCGATCCGTCGACGGATAGTACTTCAACTTGGATTTTAGGAGTGCCTGAACTAGTGTTGGACGCATCAGGAACGATGGTTAGTTCAGGAATGAAATTCGTATCAAATCCATATCCTATTCCTTCCAAGATCTTTTGTTCGTACTCAAGTTCATCTTCGAACGTCATTGTAACTCCGGGATTGCCCGCTTCCCTTGCGTCTTGATTCCAAATCATTCGACTTACGCCGAATCCAAAATCATCTGATTGCATGACCAAGTCTGGAAACCCAGGCACGTAAAGCGTTCGCGATACCTGCGTAAGGTTGGAATCCGGTCGGAAGGTAATTTCCTGGAAATTCTTGTCTTCCATGAAAACAGCCACGTTGTAAAGTCCCGGACTCAAATCCCCTACCGCATAGAATCCATTCTGGTCGGTGTAGGCGTATGTTTTCCTAAGGGCGGGCGCATTCCCATTCACTGCCCAATTCATACCGGGCATGCCTTCGGTCACGGTTACGGATCCGCCCATGGAGGGAAGCGTGTTGGAACTAAAACCGTAGTAAAAATTGGCTGGAAACCTATGATCGACGTACAGATCGAAAAATCCCTTGCCTGGAGATGGGTCGTATTCAACCAACCCGTTCAATCTGAAGAAAGATCCGTTGGTCTCAGTGTCAATCAATGGAGCATTCCCCAAGGAGGGAATCAAGTAAACTGATGGTTCTTCAACGTATAGACTTCTCAGGCGGTCGTCGTCGGTGGTGTTCGCGATAACGTCGGTTCCCAACGAGTCGTTGAAGGTGGCATTTTCATCGAGTACAAATCCGGTAAGAGAATAAGTGGAATGAAGAATTGCCTTGGCGGAAACAAAATCAACACTTCCGTTTTTATCCAAATCCGGTCGATGTGAACCATTGAAGTCTATGTCTAACTGGACTCCATCCAAGACTTTCTCGTCCTTGTATTTGCCTCCGTCACGCACAGTCACACCGATCACACGGTCTCCGAGCGAATCTTTCAAGGAAAGTTCCGAAAATCCCAAAGTTGAGAAGAAAGTGGACGGACGATGAGAGATCGTCAACACTTCTCCCTTTCCGCTTGGCCCATAGGCAGGTTTGTTGAAATAAGTCTCTCCTTCATCTACACCATCCCAAGACCAGGGTCGTTCCCGGAAACCATGACCAGAACCTGAGGGATTGGATAGGTAGTCATATTCGAAATTATTCAAGGATACGTCGTCAAAAATCATTTGAGCATGAGTTCCATTCTCATCAAAAACAGGAATCGGGTCTACTTTTCCTCCACTTCCGGATATTGCCGATTCCATGGAGGCATACATTTTTCCACCGTCTAGCACCACGATCTGTTTGATTTCACCACCTTCTGCAATGGGCGCCAACTTTGCCTCCAGCGAAGACCACCATTCGTAAGGACTCCGATAGGAATCGTTGACCAATACGTAATTCGACTTGGTGCCTCCGCACACACGCGTCTTGAAACCAGCCGTCTTGTGAATCAGGGCAGAATATTCCAGACTAGTCGGATCCTGAGGAGAAACGGGCGAATCGGCATGATAATCATCGCACAAGATATGGGGATTGTCATTGTCATTGGAATGCCTGTTCCACCAATCGGTTACCGCAGTATCATCTTTTTCATCGGTTGCCAGAAAAAGGGAATCCTGTTCACCCGGACAATTATGAGGAGGATACAATCCCCTCTCCATATGTCCGCAAATTTCATGTGTGCCGGAACTGGTTTCCCGGAGGTTCAAACATCTCCAAATCCGAGTTCGGTTTTTATCGTCATTATATGAATCAAACACCTTCTTATTCTTCGGGGCTGTTCCACGAACGAAAACTTCCGGATCCAAATAACCTCTTCCACTTTCCACCACAACTACTTTTTCAATGACTCCGTTCCTCACCTTGGCCACTGCGGTCGCTCGATCTCCATTGGCATCAATATCGTATTCGGAACGATTCCTGTCCCATATTTCGATCCATACGTCGAGATGTCCGTAGGTACCCCCGCTAGGAATGATTTCGTCCAGGGAACCACCCAGCCTCAATTCAAAGGTCGCGTTTTCCTCCGGATTCACAACGCCCGACAATTCCATGGATGCAACGGGTGTGTTATTCGAATCCAAATTGAAATATCCACGACCTCCATCGGTAATGCTTATCTTATCAATTGCACCCAAACGCGTGGCGTTGTAATCGGACAAAAGTTCACTTCCGGAGCCTGCGAGTAATTCAGCAGTTCCATTGACGTCCAGATAAATCGATGAAACCGTCGCGTTATTGTCTTCCTTGAGTTTTTCGATCAAACGGGAAACGGTCTCATTTTCAGCGTATTGAATTTTCAATACTTGTGAAGACAGGTTGACGTCCAAGACGAATCCCTCGGTCAAAGAAGAGTTCTCCTCAAGTACCAAAGTGGACAAGTTCGAATCCAAAAAGCCAATGCTTATGAGATCATTGTTTTGGGGTACAATGAATTTATAAGTGGTCAGAGCCAGTTGCCGATCCACTTCAACATCTGATAATGTGACGTCGACGTCACCGAAGAGCAATTCAGTACTGCCTGCGCCGCTCAAATACAGAGGAAGAATAAGTTCGGGTGTTGCCGAACCAGAAACGCCGAGGATCTCCAGGCTGGCAATCAGATTCGAGACCGTCTCTCCATTTGCATAATCAACAACTAAAGTTGGTGTTGTGTTCATAGAATCGGTGGAGAATTCAAAACCTGAAGACAAGGAAGACTTTTTCCTCAGTCTAATCTTTTCAAAGTCCTCTTCGATGGGACCAAAGGAAATGAGCGCATGATTCCCACTGCTGCTGTTTGAATCCAATTGGGGAATGAAGAACTTGTATTCCCCGTCAACGGTTGCCTGCGCCCCGTATCCTCCTCCACCAGCTATGACTACACTTGGATGCCACCAGTAGCCATATCCGGAATGTGTGACGTTGAGTTCGGTAATGCTTCCATTGGCATCGCTATTCAATGAAAACTCAGCCTCTTTGAACAGAGGAGGAATGGGATGATGCATGCCTGACGAGCCCGTCTGGTTCCGTTCGACGTATTGATTCAGTTGTTCGGCATGCATCTGACCACCCACCAGATAAACCTCGGCGGGCAAAGAATATCCGAATCCGGGATTTTCAACTGTTGCATGAGAAACCGTCTGGTTGAATTCCATGGTCACCCCACGAGGTTCGCCCGCTGCATCGTTCTGTGTCCAATCCTGAAAATAAACTTGGCCATTTGCATCGATCCTTTGATTCGTTCCAAGGGTAATGGATTGAAGCCTCGAATAATTTGTGACGTCGTGCGCTTCATGATTGTAGGACAATTCACCTGTGCTCTCCCTGCCCCAATCCTCACGAGTGGACGTGGTAATGAGGGTTTCACTAGTCGTTCCATCAAAGTTCGTGTTGCTTACCGTTCTCGTCTGTTCAGGTCTGAAACCTTTGCCGCTGATGCGAACAAGGTCTGAGTCAAAGGCTTCGTCTTGTAGACCCATTCCCCCGTTGACGATTTCCGCAGATTGGTTGACGTCCAGAAAAAACAACGAATACCCGGAGGCATGTAGAGTCCCGGATGGAGCTGGATCAATGCTGAGCTCGGGTGGTGATTGATACCCGAAGATCCCTTTGGGCGCGCCAAAGTTTTGGGTAGGAGATGCAAATCGTCCATCTCCCTCGACAACGTATTCGACGTATCTTCGAGTAACGTTTCGGTCATTTGGCAGAAGTAGAGTGTTGTTGATTCCCGTGTCCTTGATCCAAAGTATCCGGTCAACGGAAGTGGCGTTAAGCTCCGCAAGACCGGTAGCCTCCTCAAAAACGCGCCAGCCATATTCATCGCCCACTCTCCAATTCGAATCCGACGACGAATAATCTTGAAGATGATAGACCCATATCGTTGAGGAATTGACATCATAGGCCATGGTGCCGTGAGCTGGAGTTGCAGAAGAATCGTAGGCAGTCAACTGGGCCGTCTCATTGGCGTCGGCGCCATAAGAAAAGACCACTTCAGGTGATTCCTTGTATCCCTGTCCGCTTTGAACCATCTCCATGGTTCCAATCGAATCGACCACACTATCCAGTCTGGGAATTTGTTCCCTTCCCTTGCGCAATTCATAAAGGAAAGTGATTTCATCTTGGGTGAGCGAGCGGGCGTATACGTTGAAGTCATCCATTCCCCCATAAAAGGAATTGGATGCATTCGCCTCATTGGTTTTAAAATTTCCAATGGCCATGAAATCAATGTTTTCCACATCTGAAAAGAACGCTCTTCTGGCTCCTGAGCCTGTTGAATATTCCAAGCTTTCAGCTAAAACGCCGTCCACCCAAAATTCTGATTTCGAGGAATCAACGTTGAGTACCACATGATGCCAATCGCTCATCTGAGCAGTTCCCGAATGAGTCACTGCGCTACCTGTAGGAGTGTAAAACTTGGCCACTTCCACTCCATCATTCACAACATGATATTGTAACACACCAATCTGACCACGGACCATGATTCTAAGGTAGGATTGGTTGTCGTCTACGTCGGAAGCGCTGAAAATCGTCATGTCTTCGGTTTGCAACTCAGGCCGGACCCAAAAGCTGATGCTTCCCTGATTCAAACCGGCAAAGGAACTGGTATGCATACTCAAGTCAAGATAGCTGTCATTGTCATCCCAATCCAGCGATCTTCCATGGTCTTCTCCCAGAAAGGAATCCCCCAAAGCCCTGGGCAGACCATCCCCGGATGAAACACCTGGGGTGTCGGTGGAGATGCCGGGGTCGGATACTGGATCAGTCATGGGGAAATCCGGGCCAATGGGTGCGGCGTGATACTTGTTGCCTGATAGATCGAGAAACAATCGACCTGCCAGGTGTTTGACTTCCTCTTCTGTCTTGGCATCCGAATACACTTTCACTTCGTCGAGCAAGCCTATCATTGCTCCAGTTACTGCATTACTACCGGAACTAATCGAGGCTCCGGTGAAGGAGGCTTGTTGGCCATCCACGTATAGATATCCGGCAGCAGCACTCTCGGCCACGATTGCCAGGTGAGTCCATTGGTTTGCGTCGCTTAATCTTTGCGTGAAGGTCCCCGAAAATTCATAGGTCCGATTATTCTCATGATAAGTCAGGTCTTCCCCTCCGATATCAAGGCTATGGTCGTTCTCTGGCATCAACCATGCGGAGAAAGTGAAAGGTATCGAAGGTACTCCATCAGTCAGGGTGAGCGGGGTGCCGTCTAATGAAAGAGCTCTTCCCTTGGTACCCCAGACCGAAAGCGTCGGATCCGAAAGATTTCCCGCTCCGTAGGATGTAACATCCAGTGAATTGCCGTTGCCCGATTGAGGTTGGTCCGCAATGGTCGTTCCATTGTCCTCGTCAAAACTCCAATAATGAGAAAGATTGGTGACAATCCCTCCATTCCATGCGGGAGAAGGTTGAAAGCGGGCTTGCGATTTGTCGTCGAACAAAGATTCGTGCCGGTCAAAGGTCCATGTGGCAAGAGGTTGTTGCGGATAGTGAATGACTGCCATGGTGCCGTTGGGTTCGTAATTGAATCCCTGGTCATTGACCGTAATTTGACGATGGGGTTCGTTGCCGGTGGGGGGTTCGTAGACGGAAATGGTTGCATTAGCGTCGCTTCCCGTTCCCCAAATCACCACCTCTGCCTCCGGACTGACTGGGTCCGAGTTGGTTCGCGTTTCCCAAATGCTTCCGAGAAAGCTTTCTGCTATGACTGGCGACATCGTTCCCACTCCATCGACGTAAGCTTTGACAGTGGCATTTTCCTCGCTGTAATTTTCCCAAAAACTCGATCGATAAACATAGGCATTCGGCAGATTATCCCGATCATATCCTTTGCCGCCGTAACTGACGTACAATCCAAAATCATCCTTCTCATGCGGACGGGTACGGACGTTGGTGACGTTGGTGTCGGAAAGCAGGGTCTTGGCAAAGGGTCGGGTAATCAATAAGGGACTCGTGGAATTACCCATCGCGCCATCTTGGTAATCTTTGATGGTACCAATCTCGCTCGATAGGTAATTAGTGAAGGAACTACCACCGGTAAGGGAAACTTCGGGAGGTTCGAGGTAATTTAGTCCAGGTTGATCAACAAGTGGATTTACCAACATTTTAAGCCTGACACGGGGCATTTCATGTTCGGGATGAAGAAGAAAACTCATAGGGTACCCTTGAGTGGTGGAATCAAAGTGGAATCGATGCGTTTCTCCCCTGCGAAAAACCAAATCGGGAGCCTCCATGCCATCGATCAAATATCGGAGGGGAGCATTCGTTCCACTTGGCAAGTAACTGCCGACTGGGCTGCCGGTCATACTCACGTTGTGCTCAATCACAGTTGCAGGTTCAATTACCACTCTGGCTCCCTGCAACACTCCCTTCCCGGAACGAACAGTACCCGAAACCATTGATTTTCCATAATTGTAGTAATCTCCGACGCGAAAAATCATATTCTTTGAAGCAATTCCACCCTTCATGTCTGAAACAACGCTTCGTACGACGTACTCACCTACATTCTCAAAGGTTTTATTGAGAGTGGGTTGGTTCAGAAACGATGAATCAGTCACGGGTATTTCATTGACGAACCAGGAGTAAGCATAATCACTTACATTGCCATCCGTAACTCTGGCGTTTATGGCGACGTATTCACCAATGGATGGGGTTTGCGTACTAACGTCCAGGGAAAAAGTGGGGGCGGACGCATTTCCGGCGGCAACGGTGCCGGTATTCACCACCACGTTCAAATATTCCATCGGATAGATGCCACCCTTGGAAAGAGGAGTGACGTGAACGTCTGCTTCGTAATCGGAGAAGGTGAATCCCGGCAATAGGTAGGCATCCGTAAAGTCATCCGGTGTATGCAAAGTCATATCCAATAGATAATCCAAATAGGGAGTGTTGTTGTCGGTTTCGTCGGGAACTAGGCTTGTCTCTGCCGTTCCAAGAATTACCGACAAGCCGAATTCACTCACATTGCGGCGGTATGACAGCCAATAAGCGCCAAGTGAAGATCCGAGCTCAGATGAGGTTTGCGGAACATATTGGGAGGCATCGATCGTCATGCCTCTAAGTCCGCGTGGAGCAGATTGATTGAAATCCCTCAAAATCGCGGAAACGTTGGCATCCGTACCTGCCGGTACTCTTATCCAAGATGGATCCAGTGTCAGAATGGTGGTGTTTGACTCGCTCTCATTTGATTCCAAACCCAGTACATGAAGGACAGGTTCCTCGACAAATCCCTTGCCTCCTGACAGAATCACGATCTGTTGGTTGTCGAAATCCAAAATTCCCGTAGCTCCATCTCCTGTACCATTAATTTCCAGTTCAAAGGCAGAAGCGTTTTTCTCGTTCAGGTAGCTCAAGGAATCATATGGGAGATCAAGCAGAAAAGTCGATTCCATTAGGGACAAGGGGGCAGAATCATAGTCATGTCGATAGATGCGAAAAAGATTATCCGGCATGCCAGTTGCATTTGCTTCCTTCAAAACACTTCCCGATGGTGTATCGGGATTATAGATTCGGACCACGTCCACACCCTGCGATTCACCTATAGTGTACCCGAAATGACCTTTCACTTGGGTCCCCACCTTTGCCAATACCGTCAAATCCCCACTATTTTGAATACTTGAGGTACCCATCACTGCGTGTGGATTTCCGTATTCTTCATTGATTGCCTCGTCGCTGTTTGGTTTTTCACTCATTGAGGTGAAGGTATTGGAGTGATTAAGCCCAAAGTTGTGTCCCAACTCATGGGCAATCGTGGTAGAGGATACCTCTCCATTCCTGGCCACTGCATGGGCTCCCGCACTACCCACATATCCGAGGCCCTCCGCTCCCGAATCATAGGTCGAGACAACTACCCATGAAACGACTATCTGTTCAAAGATAGCGTTGATCGATGAATAATTCTGATCGTCGATTCTCACTTCTGGCGCGGAATAATAATAAGATCCTGAATCCAACATTTTGATGGCGGACAGCTTTCCAAACGCATCCAAAACCGCTACCGCTTTCGCACTGGAAAAATTCGGATGCGGAAGATCCGAATCATTTGGATTCAAGTTGCCTCCGATGAAGGAAATGGTTGGTGTTTTGGAATAGGTCTGATTAAAATCTGACCCAATTTCCACTCCAGATACACCTTGGAAGGCCGCACCGTGATAATTCCACTGTTCGCCCTCTGCAATCACTTGTTTTAACGCCGCATCGGAAATGGAACCATTTTCGTCAATGGGATTAGTGGTTTCACTTGCATCAAATGGACTTAATTCTTCTCGTGTTATGGCCTCGTATCCGAAAAAGCTTCCACTTGAATCAAAGAGATTGGGACCATCACCAGGATTTATAGGTTCGCCGTTGTCGTCCAGTTTTCTGTACTTGTCCATTGGAATGGTAACAGTCGGGGAAATCACGGGCTCCAAGTGAAAAGTACGATCGGAATTCCTGAGGTAAAATTCCTTCACCTCCTCCATCGCCTTTGACAAATTCACTTGGGATACGGGCTCGAAGCTGTCCTTTTGCAATTCCGGATAAAGAACGTTTCCAAATTCATCCACAAAAGGGGCGGAGGATCCAGTGTAGGTGAATCCTTCATCCTGAAAGCGCACCGGAACCACCAACACCTTGCGAAAGCCGTCGAATGAGGTCGATAAAAAGGCTGGCTCCATCACCGAATCATATTCCACAACGAAAGGAAACTGGCTTGTTTCATTCACATCCCACCACTTTCCATCCGCATCATTCAAATCCATCGCCGCATAATCCAGGCTCGTATTGCTAGGTTCGTCTCCACCCTGCCAGTTTACGTAGTTCCCGGAACTGACGTCCTTTCCTTCACCCAACCACTTCCAATCCCCTTCCTCTGCACTTATTTGAAGGGTGAGTGCTGAAGTGGCATTGGTTTCAGCGTCCCATGTGCTGCCATTCTGTTCACTGTTGTCGGTTGCTCCGATCCATGCGTATTTGAGTGATGCACCCGTGGAGTCCGTGCCTGTCGAAGCAGTTTGCAAAAGATTCCATATCAGCCGGTTTTCTTCTGCTGAATCAATGGTTGCCAATCGACCATTTTGAGCATTTGCAATCTGCACCGCATCTGTCCAAGTGTACAAACCGTCATAAACCTTATATCTTTTCTCGTAGTATTGAGTGATCCCGGAACTGCCGGCGAGAAGCGGATAGGTCACCTGGTGAGATCTGTTTGAAGAACGTCTTTCCGATTCCCTGATCTCCCTGAGAAACAAATCTTTTTCATACTCGTTGGCATACTTGATTTGCTCGTCGCCCAGTGCAATGATGGCCTCTCCAGCGATTTCCTTCTCACGATAAGGCAGATCTGAAACCGCCAAATCGTCACCTATGGAAATTCCCCATATCGATAGGCCTTTGCGGGATTGAAGGTTTAATCTTTTCCCGTAGACCCAGGCCCTGAAATTTTTTCCATTCTGAAAACGGACTGTTCGCTTGATGAGACCTTTGGGATGTTTGGGATCATAACAGACGTGCATCGCTTCGAGGTCGGCGTATTCACTTTGCCAAACTTCCATATTTCTCAGGATCAAACCAGGAAGCGATTTCAACTTCTCCTCGTCAATGGCCATTTCCAAAGCCTTGCATGGGTCTCCCCTTATGATGCTCTGCAAAACCTTCGCGCGCGTACGGGAAAGTTTTAATCCTGTTTGGAAGAAAGACTTGAAATTGGGATAATCGTGAATCTTGAAATCCACGTGAAAATCCCGCGAAATTTCTTCGAATTGCTCCATCCATTCTTCGAATTGGCCGAAAACCTGATGATCTGACAAGTCCTTGTAGTCTCTTGCCTGGCACCACTCGTCGTAATCTTCAGCAGGTTTTGTCTTCGCTTTCGACATGACCGCTTCCTTTGCATCTGCCAAGAATGACTTTTCGTTCGTTTCTTCGGATGAGGTCTGTGCCGACGACGATTTCGAAGATGCTTCTCTATCCCAAATTAATCTACTTTGAGTACTTTTGACCAAAAAAATAAGAACTGAAGCACAAAGCAGGACAAGACCAGCAAAGTATTTACCACGACCGCGATAAAGGCGTTTGATGGGCATAAAAGAAAGGGGCATCTATGAAAATACCTTAATTGTTCTTAAATTGCAAAGGTTTCGAAAATGAACTCAAACCTGTAGCAGTTATCAATGAATGAGACGTTCATCCGTAATTTTTTACTGCATTTATGATGAAACCGCACTGATTGAAAATCATTGGAAAATCTCCCTTATTCCATTTCACCTTCCGAATCCTTGAAAGTTCTTCGAATTGCCCCCCGAGGTGTCATCATTTCCGGTTCTTGAAATATGGATTGCGGACCTACGTCTTGGATTGATTGAATCGGTGCCCCACCCGTTGAGATGATGTTTGCAGTTACGAAAACCAGAAGGTTTTTCTTCTGATAGCTTTCGGCGCTGGATTGAAACAATTTACCCACCAAGGGCAAATTACCCAGGATCGGTATCTTATCGTTTACACTTTTAACTTCTTCTCGAGTAAGTCCACCAATGACAACTGTTGCTCCGTTTGTAATCTTGACGTTTGTAATAACCTCTCTTCTGGAAAAAATGGGCATGATTTGACCTGATGGAACCAAAACTGTACCAATTCCACTGAAGGAAGAGGTTTGACTGATGTTGTAGCCACCATATTCGACAAAACCGTCAAATTCCGTTACGGATGGGGACAGATCCAAGTGGATGGTGTCGAACTTTTCAATTCTTGGTTCGACCCGAAGAACCACTCCCACCTCTCTGAATCCTTCGTTTTGAGCTATGCCAGCCACTTCAGCTGGTCCTACTGCGCCAAATTCAGCTTCCGGAGCTTGCAGGCTGACGCCGCCACCACCGCCACCTCCCAAACCTCCAAGACCCGCACCGCCGCCTCCTACTCCTGCACCCTGTTCGATGGTCCATCCGATTGGGTAGATGAATTCCTGAACAACTCTCATGTATGCGGTTTGGCCAGTTAAAACCGTAACTCTTGGAGCGGCCAGCAGATCAGATCCCTGTTTGCGTTTCAATGCATTCACCAAAAGCCTGGCTTGCGTACCCCCCAATATGCTTGGAGACTTCCAGTCCAAGATTGGTTTTGTACCTGAGCCAATCCCGACCATGCCGGGAAACATTGGTTGAGGATTGGGAAATACCTGATCGGCGTCCGAATTTTGATCATAAGTGATGGAAATGTCACGAGCTGCTCCGGTGGGAGAATGAGCAGCGGCGAGCGTTCGTGTATTTCCTCTCATTCCCCCTGGATAGACTTCTGCGATCGTTCCATCTGGACTAATTGTGGGCAAACCCGTGGTTGGATCAAATTGAGGGGTTGGCGTTCCCCAATTGTAAGTCCAATCAAAGCTCAGTTCGTCGAGAGCCCCTTCGTTGACTTCCAAAAATTTTGCCTCTATTTCAATCTGTTTACTGGAAGAAGAGTCGATTCTTTCAAGGATCCTTTGAATCTTATCCAGTTCTTTCCTTTCATGAGTGACAGTTAAAATGAAACCATCAAATTTGAATCCATGACCTTTTGCCGGATCAAAGGAGATACCGACGTTAGCGAAATAATCCTTGATTTTCTGACTGCTTTCATCGATGCCCGGACCTTCATTTCCCATAGCGGGAGCAAATGGATCGGCATTGGCCCCTCCCGCATCCGATGATCCACCCGTCATCCGATCTACCGTGGCTTGATCCATTTCAAAAAATTCCGTATCCAAACGAATTCCCTTTTGCTTACCACCTTCTTTTGACATCACTAACCTGTCCTCTCTTATATCATAAGACCATCCAGACATATCTACGATGATATCAATGATTTTTCCCACCTCGGATCCTGCTATGTCCAAGGTTAGCGTGGGCATTGGATCATATGGCTTGACAGTAATGTCGATGCCTTTCTTGGTGGCGTCTTTGGTAACAGTATCAGATAATCTCGAAAGTCGGGTAATTTCCAACATGATGTCGTTTAGGGGCGAATTAAAGAATTGAACTCTGGGAAGCTTTATGAGTTTGAGCTTTTCCTCTATTTCTGAGGTGCTCACCTGCACCTCTCTTGTCTCTTCTATCTGTGTGTCAAAGATCATGGGTCTTTCCCATTCGGTATTGATTTCATCCAGCATTTCCTGTCGAGTCTTGACGTAAGACAAATAACTTTGCTGCTCACGCATTTTAGCAATCTTGCCTAGCATTTGTTTTGCTTCCAAGCTACGGTCCGGAAACCGCGTGATTATGTTTTGATAGGTCTTCGCTGCTCCGGTTAAATCCCCGTTTATGAATTGGACTTTCGCTCTCATGTAAAATTCCTTGATGGAATCTTGGTCAACTTTCCAATTTGGAGAATATTCTGATATGTCCCTTTCGTAAGGATCATCAAGGTCTTCGTTTATTCGCTCGGTTAATTCATCGGCCAACCCAAGTTCCTTTTCAACGGCTTTCATTCCTCTTGTATTCTTCAATCCGGGTCTTCCAAAAACGCGGGAATCACCCTGAATGTCGCGATCTTCGCTGAAACCTCGGGTAAAGGCTTTGAGATATTGATCCGCTTCCTCCCAATCCTTGGCCTTGCGTGCGTCCTCCGCCTTGGCAAGATTGATTCTGTTTTTCAGCAAGGATGCCTCAAGTATGATTGGCCACGTCAAAGTATTCGGCTCGAGAAAGTTTTTGACTTTGAAAAGAAGTTCATCAGCCGTCGCATATTCCTTTTGCTTGATTTTCTTTTTCGCGTCGGAAAGCATGTTCTCGGCTAATTCAGCTTGTTCTTTATTTTTCTCCTGAGCTTTTCGAATTTCAGAATCGAAATCTATTTCTTCTCCAATTCCTAATGTCTCAGTCTCTGCATTGCGTCTTGAATCTTCTATTGATTTATATTCTATGACCAATTTTTGTACCTCTCCGACCCTGCCCTTCAACATTGATTCGCCCATCTGGTACCATATGACTTGCTGTTTTGCCTGATATAAATCTGAGACTAGGGCAATGGTCGAAACATTGGAAGGCAGGATTGACAATGCTTCATCCAGTTTTTCCATGGCCTGCTGATATTTTCCAAGCGCACTTTCGCTTTTCGCTTTCGCAAGCAATCTTTCGCAAATTCTAACCGATGAACTGATCTTCAATTTTTCCTCATTCATCAATCTCTCCAAATCAGGTTTGGCATCATCTGACGGCAATCCAGCTTTTGCTCTTATTTCCGCCAAATCTTTCTTTGCCTTGTCCAATTCGTCCACAAGTCTACCAACCAATGAAAGGTCTCTTTTTTCTTGTGAGGACATTTTGGCTTCCCTCTCAATTTTTCTTTGCGAAAGTTCATTCGAAACATTCTCTCTGTATCGTTCCAAATACTGACTGGCTAAAGAGAATTTTTTTTCCTTCATCGCTTTATTGGCAAGAGCGAAATAAAGCTTCGTTTCCTCTTTTCTAATTTGAGCGAGATAAAAACGATTTTTCTCGTTTTGATTAATTCGGGCAAGTGCTTCCGTCGTGATTTTCTCTGCTTTTTCCAAATTACCGCTTTTCAAGAGAGCTCTGATTTCCTCAATCAAAAGAACCAAGTTCGTATTTGGGCCAAAATCGAAAAAGGTGCCTGTAGTTGTAGAAATGGGTGGTGGAACGGATTGATTTGGCAAAGACAATCCATAACTATTCGCTGGTGATGAATTATCTTGTCCTTGAAGTGCGACGCCAAGGCAAAAGACAAAAATGAGAGAAATGCTAATGTGACGATTTTGCATTAATTTGTCTAAATCATTGTGCTGGCAAATTTTCGCGGGCTAGGTTTATTTTTTTAATTCCATCGATTACAAACTCAGCGTCAATCTTGAAAAGCAACAAATTGGCTGGACGAAAGACCCATTTAACAGGCAACGCAAATACGAAGCGAAATTATTAGAGTATTCATTTACTTCATTGATTGGTAGTATTATATTAATGCTGCTCCACAAGATCGTAAATTTTGTTCCGTGCAGCTCTTTTGTACGGGATACTCAGGATTGAAATCAGGGAAGTTCAAGTTTTCTTCTCTCTGAAAATTCGGGAGAAGGTCCGTCTTTGTCCACCAATACAGTTTTGGCTTCAGTATCAATTTCCAATATTCTGAATGTTCTATTACCATAATTGATTACGACCCCAGTTTCGTTTTCGAGAATTTCGAATGTTTGGATCCCATGTTTTTCAAGTTCTCCTTGAAGTTTCAATTTATAGTTTCCTGCATAGACTTCTTCCATTAACGAATTTATTTCAAAAGGTTTGATATCAAGAAAATAATCCTTGATCATTGCACGACCGACTCTTTTGCTTCCTTTAGTCTTGGGATCAGTCCACTCTTGGACAACGAAATAAGTAATCTTTATCACTTTTTCGTCATCTTCTTCCGTAGTGGGTACCAATGAAGGCATTCCCGGTTTGTATTTGGAATTCTGTTTGTACGGAATTCCTACTTCAAGACGATTTCTAACGAATTTTTCTGGATTTGCAGGGGATGGAAAATTAGTATCCTCGAAATAAGGTGTGTTGCCAATCCAACTAACTAATCTATGCCTGTAGGCATCTTTTTGGAAATCCGTAAGACGCAACCCGAATGCTTCCTTTTCTTTGGCTATCTCTTTGGTGGGTAAGACAGAAGTTAATTTTCCATCCACAAGATAGACTACAGGAGGGGTGAAAAGATCCATCTCAGTTTGGTTTTCGTCAAGAGCAGTGACAAGCCACTTCTTCCGCTTGCTTGCATTTTCATCAAGGGAAAGATCTGAAATTGGTTCATAAAAGGAATACTCAATCAAATCCCAGTCAATCTCATTAGAACCTTCCTCCAGTTCATATGAATGGATGCCATCAATTGAGAATATGTCATCATAAAATACATTTCTCGAACCTTCGGTCGTACTAAGGCTTAAGCTCTTTTTAATAGATGACCAATTTTGGGTGAGGAAAACATCACCATTACTTTGTAATCTACCCTTTATTTTTTTTCCATTTCGTTGTGTAATTTCTAGGGATGACTTCCTTTTTAAACATATTTGTACCACTTCGCACTTTCGTTCATACCCTTCATCACTATTTCTAACAAATATTTTATCACCAGGCATCATGGAAACATCAAAATCAAAAATTAGAGTGATTTTTCCATCATTTTCAATATACTCAAAACCGCTTCGTATAGATGACTCACCAGCAGTGTAATTGAAATCATCACTTGGTGACGAAACTAGAAATAGTACGGAAAAAACTATTACTGAAAAAAGTAGTGTAATTTTTTCGTAGTTTTTTGAAAGAAAATGTATCATTATTCAGTGTTGGAATTTAATGATAATAAGTCCTTATTGCCTGATTGCTTGAGAAAATCATTCAGCAATTGCAACTCCGTGTCCTCCAGTGATGAAGAATTTTCTATAATCTTAGAAAAGTCCATTTTAATTTCCAATAAATATTCCGATAGGAGTGTAAATTCAGATACTGTTTCTCCCGCAACCGAATCGTACGAAACTGCTTTTTCTTGTGAAATATCCAAAGTATTGAAGGGTGACAGGGTTGTTTGACTTTCAACCTCCTCGTAACTATCAATCATTCGATCGACCGAGAGATTTCTCAACAAAAATGGAGGTCTTAGTTGATTGAGGAATCTCCTGGCAGTAGCAGTGTCGCATTTAAATTTTAACTCGAAGGCTTCGCTTTTGATTAAACCATCCTGTTGAAGTAGAAAATCTTTGTAATCTATTTGTTCCAACAAATCGTCCTTAATGAATTGAGTATCCGTGGAACCGGCAGCTTCACGTTTCAAACTAATTATCTCAATTGGAGATTCCTTTGCTGCTGCAGTACACAAATTTTCAATCAATTCCCTTGCGATTGAAATTTGTAAGGAAATCCTAGAAACTTCGGCGGTTGAAAAACTGGGCCAGAAACCATCATAGCAAGAAAATCCAAATCCGAATAACTTAGATTCGGTCGGGGAGGCAAAGGCATTTCTGGAAAATTCTTCGCCTAAAGTAGGTAAGGATACAAATGCTGAATTACATTTTTTTCTCAGATAAGTAAAAAGTCTGATCATATCCGCATTAACTTGGGAAGGCGTTTTGTTACCCAGTTTCGTTTTGTGATTTTCTTTGAGGTTAACCAATGAATTGGAAAGATTCTTGATTTTAAGTGATAGTTTTGCCAATTTGTAGTTATCCTGCAAGGCATTGGGATAATCCATGTCCAGATATTTCAAATTTTCTAGTTCAGATTCAAAAACGTTTATTGTGCGTACATTTTGCTCAACTTCCTCCTTCAACTTCTGAGAACTTTCTTCTAACATGAAATTATAAAAAATAAGTCCAGAAAAGACGATCAAAAGCAAAATTTGAAGTATAACAAAAAGCTGATTATTTTTTATGAACTTCATATCTAAAACTGTAAAACAATTTCATATTCGAAGTGAGTATAATATTTCTCAAAAAGATTTCCTTTATCCTCAATTGAAAATACTTTTGTAGGTATGTCCTTGAGATAGGGAAGACTTTGCAGATGAGAGGTAAGGTAATCCTGTTTTGCACTATTCAGTTCGATCAAAGTTTCTCTAAGATCCATTCTTTCTAGAGAGTTATTTATTTCTATGGAAGGTCTTACCAAATATCGCCCCGAGAGGAAAAGAGTTTGAGTTGGTATAATGTTTTTGTCTCGTGATTTGAGATTTGTTTTTCTAGTGTTGGTATTAATACTAAACTGATCAAACCAAACGTCTTTCAATTCTGACTTGTCTAAAGTTGATTGAAGAAAATTAAGCACATCCAGCAATTTATTCCTATTTTCATGCTTCTTCAGAAGGGGTGCCAAGCTAGAAATAATCTCATCATTCAAACTTAACAAGTAATTGTGTTTGGTCAGCATATTCATAACCTCCTCTTTTTTAGCCTGAGTCCGTTTTAAATCTGTGTTAAAATCGTCTATTTTCGTTTCAATGACGGAGATTTCGTTCAGATTCGCAATTATAAAAGGAAGCGGACAAATACTGAATATTAGAGATGAAATAGTTAGTAAAATCGACTTTTTTTTAAAATTAAGCGTACTGATTTTGGAAGATGGAAGTAGATTAATTGGCTTCGATAGATTATCCGATGTTGGTTGGAAAAGTTTGATTGCAAGGCCAACTGATTCACTTAGCATAAAGGGAAGAAGTGTCTTCATTTCCTCTGAAACTGAACTTGAAACTTGAATTGCCTGCAGGGGGTCGAAGTAATCTATGTTCAGCTGTTGCGATTGGCTGATGTATTCAGGTAATCCAGCGAGAAGCGCTCCTCTACCCGACAAATAAATCTTACTTATCGATTTACCTTTTTTTATTCGCTTGTAAGTCACAATGGACCTCGTGATTTCTTGACTTATACGAGCGAGAAATTTGCTTGAGCAACTCCCTAGGACCTCATGTCTGGGATCATCTGCTGTGAGATTGACCGCACCTGAGTAGACGGCCTTTTTAATCTCCTCGCCTTTTTCAAAAACCAGTCCCAGATTTTCTGATATGCTTTGCGTAAGCGAATTGCCTCCTATTGCAATGTTTCTTATTAAAAAACCCTCTTTATTAATGAAAAGTAAGTTTGTGGACTTCGCTCCAATGTTGATGATTAGGGTTTCTCCATCCTCATCCATTGTTTCAAGAGCTTTAAACGACTCGTGTTCCAGAATAGGAGCAGGTGTGATAATCGAAGGAGAAAGTCCAGCTTGTATCAATCTTTCGCAAAATTTCTCGGCTATTTCAGGCTTTACTGCAAAAGCTAATATTTCCTGTTCTACGCCATCGTCGTCAATTATCCTGTAATCCCATATCAATTCACTCAACGGAAACGGCATTTTCTGAGAAAGTTCGAACGCTACGATCTTATCCTGTTTGTCTTTTTCGACCTTTGGAACCCGAATTGTCTTGGTAAGAAGTAAGCTGCCGGGTATAATAACTCTAACTTCTCCCCTAAGTTTTAATTCTTGGGTGACTTCTTCAAGTGTCTTTATGGTTTCTTCCAGCCATAGTGATTCGTCCAGATAATCGAAGTTCTGTGTGTGCAAAGAAACCTCATCCAGAACACACTGATTGCCGTTGAAAGAAAAAGTACTTACGGAAATACTTGAGGTTCCGCAATTTATTATTATTTCTTTTTTAGAAGCCATGCTAAGTCAATCAGTTGATTGTGGCTTTATTCAGTTATTCGATAGCTTAATGGGATTTGAATTGAGAAGGTTGGTATTTATCCTATGAGCCGGTATCAGGATACCGTCGTTAACTTCACACTTTTGTTCCGCCTGCTGCTTGAATTTCAAAAGGGTATTCTCGTCTCTAATATCTTTGGAACCATATTTCCAAACTATGTCGTTTGATAGATTAAAAGGTATGTTATTATAAGAAATTGATATCACATATCCAACGGGAGTAACTCTGCCGGAATCAAACCCGTCTCTCTCTGCGATTGAGGCAGGAAAAAGGAATTCCGCATATTTAGAAGAATTTTCAATCTTCAAAGTATGGAATTCCAGTTCAGAAGAGTAATACTGGTAGTAATCAATTTCTTGTAATTCCGAGCTTCTCAGTAGCTTTTTTTTGTAGTCGTTGGAAAAACACAGATGAAGTTTCACCTTTACATTGTCAAGATACTCAGGATTAAAGACCTCATCCAAAGATTCCGGTTTGTTTTCCACAGGAAGTAATGGATTTGCAAAGATTCGGAATTGTATGGTCGCCTTGAGCCAAGCATCGGAGTCCGGTCTAAGAGAAAGGGGCCTTTCCAGTTTTGCGTATTGGTCTTCCTTTTCCTGCCCAAAAGTCCCTTGACTTGAAAAGATCCAAAAAACAAAAGACCAAAAAAGGGGGCATGTAAAAATTTTTTTCATTGTTGAGGATTGGGTATATTATTCGACTTTATTTCATTCTTCCTTAAGTTGAAGTGTTAAAACAAGCTTAAATTTGATGAATTTCAAAATCTCTTGCCTCGTATTTATACACAACCACAACGGAGAAATACTATTGTTAAAAAGAAACAAACCTCCTAATCTTGGCTTTTGGAGTCCTCCGGGTGGAAAACTGGAAATGAGTCGTGGCGAGTCTCCTTTCGAATGCGTGCGAAGGGAAGCATTCGAAGAAACGGGTTTGTCATTGGAAAACAAGGATTTATCGCTTTTTGGTTATGTTTCGGAGAAGGCATATGAACAAAAAAATCACTGGCTTATGTTTCTATTCCATTCGAAAAAGAGAATTGATTTCAAACCAAATGACATAGATGAAGGCACTTTTGCCTTTTTTAAAAGGGAGACTGTGGAAAACCTTGCTATTCCCACTACAGATCACGAACTCATTTGGCCTTTCTATGACAAGAGATCTGATGGATTTTGGGGAGTTTCCGCAGATTGCGGTGGTGGAAAGCTCAAAATAAAGATTGAAGCAACGCCGCTAAAAGACGATAATTAATCTTTTTCTTAACGAATATGGAAGGCTTACATCACGATACAATGTTAGAGGGGAATGAGAACAAAAAGGGACAGGATGCCGAAGTTGAAAGCTTGCCCCAAAATTCTCATGAGAATCCAGATGAGTCCAAGACAGACTATTCGACTTTCCCCGTGAATAAAGAATTATCCATCGAAGCCAAGATTGATTTGTTTCGTCAAATGGTAAGGATCAGGCGCTTCGAGGAGAGATCACTCCGGGCTTATCAACAAGGGCATATTGGTGGTTTTCTTCATCTTTACATCGGTCAGGAGGCAGTCGCAGTAGGTTCCGTATCCTGCTTGTCAGATGACGACCACATAATTACCGCATATCGCGATCATGGACATGCATTGGCCGTAGGTATGGGTATGGACGAATGCATGGCTGAACTATTCGGCAAAAGAACCGGTTGCTCCAAGGGAAAAGGCGGGTCGATGCACTTTTTTGCCCCGGACAAGAATTTTTGGGGCGGACATGGCATCGTCGGAGGACAAACCCCACTTGGACTTGGAATGGCTTATTCAATTAAATATCAAGGCAAAAAAGGATCTTGTTTGTGTTTCATGGGAGATGGAGCGACAAACCAGGGACCTTTTTATGAATCCTTGAATCTTGCTGCCTTATGGGAATTACCTGTAATTTACATAATTGAAAACAACGGATATTCAATGGGAACCTCAGAATCTAGACATTCTGCAGGAGAACCTCTTGCAAGAAGAGCAGATGCATTCGACATCGACTGGTCCGTCATTCATGGTCATGATATATATGAAGTTCGAAAAAGCATATCTGATGCTTTGCAAAAGGCGCATGATGCTTGCAGACCCACTGTTTTGGAGATCATTACCTACAGGTATCGGGGACATTCCGTCGCAGATCCTGATCAGACTTACAGGAGCAAAGAGGAGATAGAAGAATATAAAAAAAGCAAAGATCCCATTAATCTCTTCAAATCCACTCTTATCGATGAAGGCGTTTTCAATGAGGAGAATGCTTTGGAAATTGATCGACAAGCGAAGGATGAGGCCGATGCTTCGGTAAATTTCTCTCTTGCAAGCCCATTTCCCGATCCAAAGGAGCTAATGGACGACGTCTACTGGGAAACCGATAACCCTTCACAAAAGACTTCAGAAGGCACCATGTTTTTTGAAACGAATTGAGTATCTTTCACCTTCATTATGGCATTAATTACTTACAGAGAAGCACTCAACCAGGCTTTGTCCGAAGAAATCAAAAGGGACAAAAGCGTTGTTTTGATGGGAGAAGAGGTCGCCCAATTCAAGGGCTCATACAAGGTATCGGAGGGGATGCTGGAAAAGTTTGGCTCCGATCGAATAATTGACACTCCCATAAGCGAAGCTGCTTTTTCTGGTTTGGCTGTTGGGGCAGCCATGATGGGCATGCGTCCTGTTGTTGAGTTTATGTTTTGGAGCTTTTGTTACGTCGCCTTCGATCAAATTTTCAACAATGCGGCGAGCATAAGATACATGTCAGGAGGATTGATAAACGTACCAATTGTTTTTCGGGGTCCCGCCAACGGAGGCACCAACGTCGGTGCGACACATTCACACACACCAGAAAATTTTGCCGCCAACACTCCCGGTCTCAAAGTAATCTGTCCTTCCACTCCGGCAGATGCCAAAGGTATGCTTAAGTCTGCAATCAGAGACAACGATCCGGTTTGTGTCATGGAAAATACAATTCTATACAACCTTAGGGACGAAGTTCCTGAAGAGGATGATTTTACGATACCACTTGGTAAGTCGAAGGTTGTAAGAGAAGGAAACGACTTGTCAATCATTGCTCACGGAAACGCTGTTCACACTTCTATTCTGGTTGCTCAAACTTTAGAGGAAAAATACCAAGTATCCGTTGAAGTATTGGATTTGAGATCAATTCGACCTCTTGATACGGAAAGTATTCTTTCTTCGGTTCGAAAAACAAATCGGGTTTTATTAGTAGAGGAAAATAAACCATTTTGCGGAATTGACGCTCAAATTTGCTTTCTTATCCAAGACCAAGCATTCGACTACCTGGATGCCCCAATTAAACGGGTCTCTGCCATCGACGTTCCACAAGCGTATAGTAAAGCACTGGAAAGTGTTCAAATACCTGATCATGACCGGGTACTTGCAAAAGCTCTTGAATTGATCTGATCCAAGATATGGCTTCGATTATAGAAATGCCTAAACTAAGCGATACCATGAGTGTCGGAACCGTCGTAAAATGGCACAAAAGTATTGGTGATGAAGTTAGCAACGGTGATGTTTTAGCTGAAATCGAAACGGACAAAGCTACGATGGAATTGGAAAATTTTGACGATGGATTTTTGTTGCAGATCTTTGTTGACGAAGGTAACGAAGCACCCATTGGTTCTCCTCTTGCTGCAGTTGGTCAAAAAGGGGAGGATATTCCCGACCCATCAGATGGTGCTTCTTCAAATCTCGAACCTTCTGTAAAAACAAACGAAGAAGACTCGTCCACCAATCAATATAATTCTCCTAAAGACGCACAGTCTGATTCTTCCATAGACGCATTTGTTGACCAACCCTCTGCTGAGCCCAGTCAAACAACCGAAGTTGCTTCCGAGAGGATTTTTGCTTCACCACTTGCAAGGAAGATGGCAAAGGATCGTGATATTGACCTGTCTAAAGTAAAGGGAAGCGGACCCAGCGGCAGAATCGTCAAGAAGGATCTGACCACTGGTTTGGAAACAAATCTTGCACGATCTATTTCCAAAGAAAAAAGGGATTCGATAAAAACACACTCCCCTTCTCTCCTGAAATCGATCGAAGAAAAGAAAGTTGCGGTATCAAAAATGCGATCCGTAATCGCCAAAAGATTGCTTGAATCCAAGAATACAATCCCCCATTTTTATCTTCAAAAAGAGATAAACGCCACTCCACTTCTTTTAGCGAGAAAAAGAATGAATCTCAGGCTCTCTGAGAGATCGGATGAATATTCCAAAATCAGCGTAAACGATCTAATCCTTTTCGCCTGTGCAGATGCAATCAAATTTTACCCCGCCATTAATTCAAGTTGGGGGGAAAATGAAATCCATTTCCACGGCAATGTTCATCTTTCTTTCGGAGTCGCTGTTGAAGATGGTCTCGTCACTCCGGTAATTAGAAATGCTGAGAAACTTTCACTAACTGCACTTTCGAAAGAAGCAAAATCTTTGATTGAGAAAGCTCGCGCCATGAAACTCACCCCTGATGAAATGAGTGGGTCTACTTTTACAGTAACGAATCTAGGTATGTTCGGCATCGATTTTTTTAGTGGGATCATCAATCCCCCTAATTCTGCAATTCTTTCCATCGGAGCTTCCGTACGAAAACCTATAATTGATGATGAGGGAAACTTAAGCATTGGTGAAACCATTATGCTTGGATTAAGTTGTGATCACAGGTTGGTCGATGGGGCTGTTGGGGCAGGATTCCTGAAATTGCTTGCTGAAAACTTGGAGAGCCCGGCAGCACTCCTTGTTTGAATTCATCCCCTCTCTTTCCCAACTCTAAGTTTAGCGTCTTCCAAAAGCCATTTTCTTATTTTCTCGATTTTGGAATCTACGAATTTTTTTGATTTCCTAAGATCCGAACAGGACTTTTCCCCAATTCCAAAAAGGTAGAATTTTATTTTCGGTTCTGTTCCACTTGGTCTTATAGCGACAGAAAACCTATCTTCCAATTCCAGATAAACGAAGTTTTCCGATGGCAAAGAATCTTCGTCTTCGTCAACCAATCCAGATTCAAGGAAGTCCTTAGTTTTGGTTACCTTTAGTTCCGCAATTTTTTCCATCGGATTATTCCGATAAGAGGATGCAAGTCTCTTGATCGTATTGCTTCCCTCAGCTCCGTCAAAATAAATACTTTCGGTTCTTTCACAATGATACCCGTATTTTTCATATAATCCATCCATATATTCAAATGGCGTCGTACCGTTAGATTCAAGAAATGCAAAAAGCTCTGCAATGGCAAGAGCAGCTGCGTTTCCATCCTTATCTCTTACGATATCCAAAGGCAAGTATCCATAACTCTCTTCCGCTGCAAGGACCACGCTTGTGGAATACCTTGTCAAAATATCGATCCGTGTAAACAAATCCGATCCGTCCAAATCAAGGGACAAACCCTCCTTTTCTTTTATCTCGATTATTGCATCCTGCTCATATTTTGCGAGTTTTTCGGCCATCCATTTGAAACCTGTAAGGGTATTTACGCACCGCCCCCCATAGCCTTCTGCTATGCTTGAAAGCAACGGTGTCGTGACAAAAGTCTTCAATATTGCAAATTTCTTAGAATTTTCTTCTTTTATAATTTGTTTTTTCCTTAGTGCTGAAAGTCGATATTCTGCTAAAATGCACGCTACTTGGTTCCCGGATAAACATATGTATTCGCCTCCTTTTGACCGAGCAGCAACTCCTATTCGGTCACAATCAGGATCGCTTGCCATCACTAAGGAAGATTTCGTTTTCCTGGCAACGGAAATGCCTCGTTTAAGTGACTCTGGATTTTCAGGATTGGGAGAGTCAACAGTGCTGAAATTGGGATCGTGTTTGTTTTGCTCTTCGACTACCGCAACTTCCACACCATGATCCCGCAAGGCAGGTATGGCAGAAATGGACCCTGTTCCGTGAATTGGAGTAAAAACCATTTTTGGGGCGGATACTCTTAGGATTTCTGGATCCAATACTGAATCTTCCAAAGCCGCCCTGTAGGACAAATCATCACAAGTTAGGAGTTCAATCCAATTTTTTCTGAAATTTCCCTTTACAAGCCAAGGAAGCAAGTCCTTTAATTTGATGTTATTGTATTTTTCTACAACTTTTTCCGCATGAGGTGGAACCAGTTGAGCGCCATCTCCAAAATATGCTTTAAATCCATTATCGTGTGAAGGATTATGGCTTGCCGTTATCACCACTCCTGCATGGGCATATCTATTTCTGACCGTGAAACTCAATTGGGGGGGTGGATCTAGGCCCATCATATGTCATGGCATAACCTCCAAGATCAACCCATGCAAAAGCAACAAGGTCACAGAATTTTTTTGAGAAGTGACGCACATCGTGGGCAACCACCAATCGTGGTTGCTCGAGAATTTCTTGTTCAGCCATCCATTGCTTAACATATAAAAACAGTGCTTTCGTTGCTCTTAAAACCGTTATTTCATTTAAAGTATTACTGCCGACGGCTGCATACGCTGGTGTTTCATTTTTTTGAGCATTTCCCATTTCGGCATCTGTTATCAATTTTCCGATGGTTCTTCCTCTCATTCCTCCGGTACCAAATGCTAAGGTCCGGTGAAAGCGATCGTTTAACTCTTCCCAATGAGAATTATTTATTAGGAAATCAATTGATTCTACAATCCAAGAAGGCATTTCTTTGTTTTCAATGAACTCCTTTAGATTTTCGTAGGAGCTTTCAGAAAGCTGCTTCTTTTCAACTGCGATTTTTATTTTTTTTTGAGATGAGTCCATATCAGCAAAGAATTTTTCAATGAGTTTTATGATCAGAATTTCAGACAGGAAAGACTTCTTGATTCATTTTCTTTTAGGGATTATTCGAGTTTATTCGGTTGTCCCTATCCTCCTTGGGAAATCTATAAAGTCTTTCTTCTGCCCTACCATAGCCCAACTCCTTTCTTGCTACTGATTCCTGATACTCCGGGTCCTTTCTCAACCTATCAAGGAATTCTTTATGCTTTCTGGCTTCGGTCTTCAATTCTTGCAGTTCCATTTCCA
>CACMZN010000020.1 GCA_902618175.1 uncultured Verrucomicrobiota bacterium | reverse complement strand
GTAATTACTCCCCATGCCCCATGCCCGATGAAGCACAAAGCTGCCGTAATCCGCAAAGTCCAGTGCAATTGGTTGTGCAAAATTTTCATGTCGCCCGAGTGAGGCTCGAAGAGTCCGTGAAAAAAATAATCTTTGGCTGTCATATCCTCATGCTGATTGACCGAATCGAGTCAGGCAATTAAGAAACGTTTATGTGCTACCCAATTTTGTATGTTTGGATCCTTATTATCTGTTTCCAACCAATTCTGTATTCAGAGCAAAATGACGAAGAGTTTTGTCAAACCCTCAAGAACTTAGGCAAATTCTACGATTCTCCAGACTTTTCCGGTTTGCAAAGCACCAAGCTCTTTCTCTCCTACCAGCATCAGCTCGGATACATCCATGGCGAAGACCAGAATGGCCAATCCTTCGATGATGATTTCGAGGAATTTCGGCGTTTTTGGGTGGGATTGTCCGGGCGATTCGCAACACGGTGGAAATTTAAGGTGGTCAGTCAATTATCCAATGACCGAAATGCTTATCCCGGTGATTATCGACAATGGGGACACGAGACCTTCCGGGCCGCCAACCTCACTTACGATGCCGATCCTTTTTTGAACGGGAAATACGTTGACTCGATGCAGCTTGGATATGGTCGCAGAACCGGCCGGATGGCCGACGAATGGCAACGCTCCTCTACTGTCATCAATTGCCTGGAACGCTCATCCTTTGCCAACAAACTTTGGCTCTACGACAAAGAAAAAGGAAATCCCCTGGCGGGTTGGATGAAATGGTCTGCATCGAAGCACACCTTTGATCTTGCTCTTTTTTCAGGTACTTATGACGACTATCTAGGGGGGTGGGAGGATAGCCTGACTTACTATCTTTCCTGGCTGGGAGACTATTCCGAGAACAGTTCTATGGACCTTTTGGAATATTGGATTTCCTTTTACAAGCAGGATGGATCAAGGGACCAAGATCACTTGGCGGGAGGTATGGACTGGGCATTGTCTTTGGTTAACCGAATCGGAAAAAACAGATTGGCCCTCCATTCGACCTTGGCCTTGGGTTCAAATGGAAACAGAGGAAGAGATGGTTCCGACAAAAGCCTATCTCAACAAGGAGATTTCCATGGAATTGCTCTAATGCCGATGTACTGGATTCTAAAGGATAAATTGAAGTTGGTTTGGCGATCCGTTCATCAACGGGCGGATCGAAAGGAAGGCTTGCAATTGAATAGTCGCTACGTACCCATTGCGGATGCTCGAGACGAAACCATCGATCTTAGTGCAGGCAGGGGAGATCGACACGATTCCCATTATTTGGGATTGAATTACTACCTTTGCGGAGAAAATCTAAAGTTCGTCAATGGCATCCAATACGAAGATTTGAAATCCGAGGACAGAAGGGTTTTCAAAGGCTGGACCATGGGTTCCAGTTTTCGAATCTGGTTTTGAATCCTCAACGATTCCTCAGGGATGGCAAAACTGGAGAGCACTTTCTACTATGTTACGAATCTTGTCGGAATAATTCTCCATCGATCGAAGCAATTCGAACTGTAGGCGAGCTCTGTCCAAGTTGTGATTCGGATGCTTGGTCTTGAAGTATTGATCCCCATCCAAATAATCTGATAGAAATCGCAAACCTAATTCAAAGGTGATCACTTGCGGCGCAAGATGAAGAGTTTCTCTCTCTTTTGCATTCAACAGGCATTCAGTGGATTCCAAATATCCACGCACAATTGCTTCAAAAATTGTGGGTAGAAACGAAACCTTTTTCAAATCAACTTCATCCTCATCTGCCGAACAAGACGCAGTGCGCGCCAGATCTCCAAAATCGTGAAGGACGCAACCGGTCATAACGGTGTCAAGGTCTAGAACGCAAATTCCCTTACCGGTTTTTTCATGAATAAGTACGTTATTCAACTTGGTGTCGTTGTGAACAATCCGTAGGGGAAAGGAATTCACTGAAATTGCCTCCGTCAAGCATTCTCTTCTTTGTGCAAATTCAATCAAGTCCACAACCCTTCGAGATCGGTTTCTAGGATCTTCTTTCACTAAGCCAAGAAAGCTTTCGAACCTTTTGCGGGTATTGTGAAAATGAGAAATGGTTTCGGTCAAGGGAGGGCCAGGCAAATCGATGAGATTCGCTTGAAAGGCACCAAAAGCCTTCGCAGCCTCGTACGCATGATTCTTGTTTTTCGGAAAATCCAATGAAAGTCCATTTGGAACAAACCTACAAACCCGCCAAAAATTTCCTTTTTCGTCCCTATGAAAATTGTCACCTTCCTTACTGGGCATCAACCGAAGAACTTGGTAACCATATTTTCCTTGCTTCCATTTAAGCTCCAAATGCGAAGTAATTCTGGAGAAATTTTCCATCATGGATTCCGGATGCGGAAAGATTTCATGATTGATTCTCTGCAGAACATATCTTTCGAATGCTTCCTCGTTTGTTGTTATGATAAGGAAAGTGTCGTTGATATTACCATTTCCCAGAGTTCGAATACCAGTAAGCTTTCCTGGCAAGGGAAATTGGGAAATAATTTTTTCCATGTCCAATTCTGCAAATCTCATATGCTCTCCTACAGCAATTCTGCAGACCTTTTGAGGGTCAAGTCGTACTCATCCAGATGATGAAGTAAACAAAGTTCCATCAACCAGGTTTTTCTTCAAATGATGAAATCCGCAAAGCCAAGTCATTCATTTCATCGGTAGGAGCATGGAACCCAGAAAAGTCAGAATCAATCCGGAAAGGGAAATCGCAGTCAGCAAGACCGACCATGTTTGCAAAGTCTCGCGTTCGGTCAAACCACTCAGCCGCTGAACCACCCAGAATCCACTGTCATTCATCCAAGACAAAGTGATTGAACCAAAGCCAATGGCCAAGAAGATATAAACTGGATGGTATGACAATGCGCTTCCATCACCCACGATCGAGGCCATCAATCCGACCCCAGTAATCATGGCCACGGTGGCCGAACCCTGAGCAATTCGGATGAATGCGGTCATACCCCATGCAAGCAGAACATAGGAAAGATTCACGGAGGTGGCGAGCGAAGCAATCGTGGATCCCACGCCGCTCAATCGAATCATTCCTCCAAAAGCTCCGCCTGCACCGGTAATGAGTATGATCATGCCTGCTGTACTTAGGGGTCCCTCCAATTGCTTGGCCAGGAAGGTACTCAATTTGTCTCCCTTTTGCTCTTCGCTCCTTCGGGATTGTCCGACCAAAAGCCAAAGGGATACCAAAGCCGAAAGGCACATCGCCATATTGGGTTCTCCAAGGAACGAGAGGACCCGCCACAGGTTATTCTCTCCCGTTGGTTCAAAAACACCGAGTTCGTAACCTTCTGCAGCGAGCACCTTGAACAAGGAGATTGAGGAAATCAAGAGAATGGGAAAAAGAATGGGCAGGTAGGAAAAGAACAACGGTGGTAATTCTTCATCCTTTTTTTCCAGAATGGAACGCAAATCATCGGCGCTGGTTCCAGACACCGTACGCATCGGAAAACCATACTTTTTATCAAACCATTGCGAGAGCAGAAGAACCAGAGCGGCAACGGGAATGCCCACTATTACTCCTGCGGTTATGGCATATCCCAATTCAATGGACAAGATCTCCGCTATCATCAGGGGACCTGGAGTGGGGGGAACCAGCGAGTGGGTGATGGCGCCGGCCCCGGCCATCACCATGACGAAGTACAGAAACTTTCCACCTGCCCGTACCGATATCGAACGGGCCAATGGAATGAGTAGGAAGAAAACGGTATCAAAGAAAACGGGAATCGAAAGAAGAAATCCACTGATTAGCAAGACCAAGCCTGCCCGCTTCTCCCCAAACAAATTCAACATGTGTCGCACCACCCGTTCCGCTGCTCCGCTTCTCATCATACAGGTGCCGACAATGGCTGCCAGAGCGATGACCAAACCGATCCCCCCGGCGGTGTTGCCGAAGCCGAGTAGTGTCCACTTCACCGCCAACAGAGGATTCGAAATTTCCGCTTCCGAATCCGGTAGATTAACGCGGTTGTGGAAAAGTCCCTTGTTTTCAACGCTCATATCCGGCAGGGGTCCGCTGCACAACCCGACCAGGATTGCGGCAGACATCAACGAAAGAAACGGATGAACCTTGAGTCTTGCAATCGAATAGACTACCCAGAATACACTCACTGCGAATATCAGTAGCGGACTCGCTTGAAAACCGGAGGTTAAGAAGATCGGTTCGTCAGCAGATCTGACCCACGCCATCGTATGGTTTGATTCGTCGACAGTACACGGAAAGAAAACGCTTTCATCGTACTGCCCTGTAGCTTTTCCTGAACTTGTAGTGTGTTTGAAATCAATCACAACCCTTTGAATCGGATTCACCGTATGGTTGGAGCCTGCATACCCGATCACTCCTTGTCCGAAGTCGTTAAGAGTCTCGGAAAGATAGGTTTCACTCTTCCTTCCGTTATCGCAAGCATATGCCGGCTGTTCAATGGGATATCTATGCTGATTCCAAAACGACTTGGTGGTTTCGCAGGGATAATCAAAAATGAAGTCGACTGCACCAGTAAGGCAATTTCCCAAAAAAAGAATCGCTTGAATCAAGACCAAACGAAGACGAAGACAAACTCCTGGATTCCCAAGCGGGGGATTGGAAAAGGAAGAGGTTACTGTCTTCTTCATTTGTTTGCAGGACAAACCGAAAGACCTACCTCCGCAATCTCAAAAAAAAGGCAGTGGGCTCATCAAGGCGTCGAGAACAACTTTTGCCATCGATACTTTGGAATGGGGTTTCCAATTTTATTTCAGAGCAAAAATGATATCAGGAAAAATTTGATCTTCTTTTGTGTTTCTGCCAAGCATTTGAGAAATCGGAAAGAGGATTGCAGAAAAGCATCCCGTCTTCTAAGCGTTAACTTTTCATCCGACAACGATTTCACCAATATGCCATCCATCATCGCCTACACCAAGACGGACGAAGCCCCTGCCCTCGCCACCTATTCCCTTCTCCCCATCCTGCGTGCGTTCACCTGCGGAGCAGGAATCGAGTATGAATTGAAGGACATTTCTTTGGCCAATCGCATTCTCGCTCATTTTCCAAGTTATCTTTCTCCCGAACAGCAAGTCCCGGATGCCCTGGCTGAACTGGGGAAATGGGCAACCCAACCTGATGCCAACATCATCAAGTTGCCGAACGTCAGCGCATCCATTCCGCAACTCAAGGACGCGGTTGAGGAATTGCAGAAAAAAGGCTTTCCAGTCCCTGGCTTTCCCGAAGATCCTCAGAATGACGAACAGGAAAACATTCGAGCCACTTACGCAAAAGTACTGGGATCCGCTGTCAATCCCGTTTTGCGGGAGGGAAATTCCGATCGTCGCGTGGCCCGACCGGTGAAGGAATATGCCATGAAGAATCCCCATTCCATGGGCCCATGGACGAGCGATTCGAAATCTCACGTCGCACATATGGAAGCCGGTGACTTCTATGGAAGCGAACAATCAAAAGTCATGGAAAAAGCTACCCAAGTGAAGATTGAATTCGTCGATGCGGATGGTAAAACGGAGATTCTCAAAGAAGGATTAGCTCTGACCGAGGGGGAAGTCATCGATGCGTCGGTTATGAACCGCAATGCCCTGCGTTCCTTTCTTGCCGAGCAATTGAACGAGGCATTCGAAAAAAACCTTCTTTTTTCTCTCCACCTGAAAGCCACTATGATGAAGGTCTCGGATCCCATTATCTTTGGTCATTGCGTTGAGGCCTACTTGGGAAGAGTTATCGAGAAACATGGAAAAACCCTTCGATCCGTCGGATTTAATCCGAATAACGGACTAAGCGACTTTTACCAATCACTGGAAAAACTCGATTCGAATAAAAAAACGGAAGTTCTCGCTTCCCTGGATCAAGTACTTGGCAAACGTCCGGATCTTGCCATGGTCAATTCAGACAAAGGTATCACCAACCTACATGTCCCCAGCGACGTCATTATCGATGCCTCCATGCCTGCCATGATCCGGACATCCGGACAAATGTGGGCACCAGACGGAAATCCCAAGGATACCAAAGCAGTCATACCCGATCGAAGCTATGCAGGCATTTACCAGGAAACCATAAACTTCTGTAAAGAAAACGGTGCCTTCGACGTCACCTCCATGGGAAATGTCGCCAACGTTGGACTGATGGCCAAGAAAGCGGAGGAATACGGCTCACACGACAAGACCTTTGAGATTGTTGGAACCGGAACCATCCGGGTGGTGGACCAGTCGGAAGAAATTTTACTCAGCCATGAGGTCAACGAGGGGGACCTATGGAGAATGTGTCAGACTAAGAAAATTGCCATTACCGACTGGATCAAACTTGCAATCAACCGCGCTCGTTTTACAGGCAACGCCTTAATCTTTTGGCTGGACGAAAACCGAGCCCATGATGCAAATCTGATTGACTGTCTGATTGCTGAGCTTGAAAGACACGACACGGATGGTTTGGACATTCAAATACTTGATCCCATTCGAGCCACCCGTTCCACCTGCCTACGCTGCTCCGAGGGGCTAGACACGATTTCCGCTACCGGCAACGTTCTCAGGGATTATCTGACTGACTTGTTTCCCATACTCGAACTGGGTACCAGCGCCAAAATGCTCTCCATCGTACCTCTGCTGGCAGGTGGGGGACTTTTCGAAACTGGAGCGGGCGGATCGGCTCCCAAGCATGTGCAGCAATTCATGGAGGAAGGGCATCTGCGTTGGGATTCGCTGGGCGAATTCCTTGCCATTGGAGTTTCTCTGGAAGACCTTGCTGAAAAAACCGACAATCCCCAAGCTCGGATTCTTGCCGACTGCCTGAATCAAGGAATTGGAAAATTTCTCGATGAAAAAAAATCTCCTTCCCGCAAGGTTAACCAACTCGACAATCGGGGAAGTCACTTCTATCTATCGCTCTTCTGGTCCGAAGCGCTTGCCGGACAGGAAGCCGATCGAGAAATAGCTGCCCGTTTTTCTCCCCTTTTTCGTGGATTGAAAGACAAGGAGCATGAAATTCTGGAAGAATTGGCCAACTCTCAGGGATCTCCCGTCGACTTGGGAGGATATTACCTGCCCGACGAGGAAAAAACTTCCTCTGCCATGAGACCTAGTAAAATCTTCAATTCCTTGCTATCCAAGATGCACTGAAGTGAGTTCCTTGATCTCAATGAAAACTTTTAGGATTCCAGCAGTCTTATCGACAAGGATCGAATTCGTTATCGAATCTCAGCCAGCACATCATCCATCAAACATTTATCCAATTCTTTCACCTTCCACAATTTGACTTTTGTAGCAAAAAAATCGCTAATCGTTTCTCCATCACGGAGCGATGCTCGGATTGAATGGAAGCGATGAATAAGGTCCTGGAAATTAAAATCAATCTGCTTGATGCATAGCGGAAAGCATTCCAGAACCTCCCATTTGACCTTCCACTGCGAAAGTACTTGATCACCATCATAGTCATGGGAGGAGAATTGGACAGTTTGGAAATGTTCTTCGCAAGTCCTTTTGAATACCCCACCTAAAAGCATATTGAGAAGATATGGTCGATTTTTCAGAAACTCTTCAACAACTAAGGCACTGATAATAAATGTGAGTGCACAAAACAAGAATTCTATCTTCGGAAAACATAGCCAAATATTTGAAGAAAGACTCGCTTTTATGCATTCGAGAACTTCGTCGATGATCGGAACAAGGATTCAAATTTTAAAAAGGAAGAACCCAACAACAAAATAAATCCGTTGCATCAATCTGAAACCATTTTGAACTGGCTGAAGGCAAAAGAGAACTGACATAAGATTCAAAGAACCTTGCCCGAACCAAGCCAATTAATCAATTTGCTCATAGCTCGGGCTCGATGACTGATGTTCGCTTTTTCTGCGGGCAGGATTTCGGCAAAGGTACCAGCGCTCCCTATGGGAAGAAAAAGCGGATCGTACCCAAAGCCATCTTTTCCCCTACCTTCAAAAAGTAACCTTCCTTCACAAGTTCCCGAGAAAAAATGCTCTTTTTCCTTAGCAAGAAGTGCAAGCACGCATTGAAAACGACAAGTTCGTTTTGTTTCGGGAACCTCTGACATTTCCTTGATTACCTTGTCATTGTTTGCTTCGTCATCACATTCCAAACCCGCATAACGAGCGGAAATGACGCCTGGACGACCACCAAGAGCATCGATCTCGATTCCACTGTCGTCTGCCAGATACCAAGCCTCGCTAGGTCCCATCCGACGCAGGCCCTCCGCCTTCAGCAGGGCGTTAGCTTGAAAGGTTGAACCGGTTTCCTCCACATTCGGCATTCCACCGATTTCATCTGGGTTGGAAACTCGTATCGGAAGACCGGCATTGGTGAGCGCAGTCTGCAACTCCCTGAGCTTATTGACATTTCCTGATGCAAGATAAATTGTTTTCACAGAAATCCGTGTTCCAATGTATCATCTCCCCAACGATCTTTGATCAGATTCGTTAAGACACATCCGTTCAAATTCAAACCGGATACGGCATTGGGTCCTAGCAACTTGCTTCGAGAACGATAACGGAACAAATAATCAATTTCTCCCGCTTCGAGAAGAGAACGTGCAATCGTCGGACCTCCCTCGAGAAAAACCGAGTTCAAACCCAACTCTCTCAAAACGTTCCGAAGAAAAGTGGGCGATGCTCGACCGCCCTCATCCATCTCCACTTCCTTTACTTCAATGCCCAGATTTCTTGCTCTTTGCATGCATCTCCAATTTCTCATTCCAATAGAAGTAGTGAGGATAAGAGTAAAGTCAGAGAATTGATCCGTGTATAATTTTCTGTCTGAAACATCTTCCTGTAGGGTGGAGAGGTGGGAATCCACAACCAATCGAATCGGGCACCAAACCTCATCCTCCCTTCGAGATGTCAACTTCGGATCGTCGGACAATACCGTGCCGGAACCCACGCAGATTGCAGAGAACAACCTACGCCAACGCATTACGTCCGCCCGGGCCTGTTCACCCGTGATGCGTGTTGAGCTTCCTGCCTCTCCCGATACCATTCCATTTGCGGATTCCGCCATCTTCAGAGCAATCATGGGTAATCCTTTGATCATGTTGTGATTGAAGATGAAATTCAACCTTTCCGCTCTTCTGTTTGATTCTTCATCAGCCATGAAAACCTGAATTCCTGCCTTTCTGAGAATGTCGATTCCTCTTCCCGAATGAATCGGATTGGGATCCGTTGTTGAGAGAAAGACCTTGCGGATACCTGATTCAATGATGGCCCGCGTGCAAGGAGGAGTTCGTCCCGTGGTGGAGCAAGGTTCCAAGGAGACGAACAAACGAGCCGAAGACTTTGGATTTCGACCCAAAATCTTTAGAGCCTCCACCTCCGCGTGCGCTTCCCCACATGCTCTATGATACCCTTCGGCCACGATTCCACCATCCTCTTCGATTAGAGCTCCCACCATGGGATTGGGATGGGTTTTACCCCATCCCTTTTCTGCCAGTTGCAGAACTCGCTCAAAAAAAAACACTTCCTTGGTCTTTTGGTGAGTCATGCGTTTCTTTTGTTCAGTTCATGGACAAACTCAATCCAATTGGGCAATGATCGGATCCTTCCACTTCAGGCAGAATGTATGCATCTTGAATAGAGCCAACAAGTTCGTTTGAAACCACAAAGTAATCAATCCGCCAACCTATGTTGCGGGAACGTGCGCTGTTTCGGTAAGACCACCATGAATAAGCTCCTTCGCGATCCGGATGGACATGCCTGAAGGTATCGATGAAACCCTCGGCAAGAAGATTTGAGATTCCTTCTCGCTCTTCGTTGGTGAATCCTGCATTCATTCGATTTGTCCTTGGATTGGCAAGATCGATCTCCTGATGGGCAACGTTCAGATCACCACACAAAACTACTGGTTTTGTAGAGCGAAGTTTCATAAGATAATTCCTTAGGTCGGGGTCCCATGATTCGTATCGGTAGGATAGTCGTGAAAGATCGCCTTTGGAATTGGGTACGTAGACATTGACCAGATGAAATCCATCGAATTCGCATGTGATGATTCGACCCTCGCCGGCATGAAGACCATCAGGGAAATCCACTCTTACGGATTGAGGTTCCACCGAGGAAAAGATTGCAGTTCCCGAATATCCCTTTTTTTCCGCCAAATGATAATACCGAAACGGATATCCGAAATCATTTTCAGGAATCACTTCCGAGTTGAGTTTTACTTCCTGCAGACACAAGAAATCCGGCTTTCTCTGCTCGACGAATAGATCGAATGATTTTTTTCTACAGGCTCGAAGTCCGTTGACGTTCCAAGAGATCAATTCACTGGTGGTTTGATGCATCGTAATTAAAAGTAATTTTTTAAAACATAAGGTTGCAACCAATTGATAATACACTACCCATGTCTTTCCTTCATCGACAAGAAAAAGTAATCAACATGGCTTCACCCACAGACATTCGCAAAGGTCGTGTGATCGTCTATCAGGGCGCTCCTCACCTGGTTCTTGAAATGCTTCATCGCACGCAAGGCAGACAAGCAGGATTCGTGCAGACCACAATGAGAAATCTGCAGAGCGGCTCGACGACCACAACCAAGTTTCGTTCCACCGACACCATCGACTTTCTTCACACTACTACGCAAAAGCTTGAGTTCAGCTATAAGGACAGTGATGGTTATCACTTCATGGATTTGGAAACATACGAAGATAGTGTCTTAACCAGCGAAATGATTGGTGAAGAGGATTGTTTTCTCGTGGAAGGAAATTCCTATGATATCTTGCTGGTTGAGGGCGAACCAGTGAGACTGCAACTTCCCGCCTCAGTTGAAGCCAAAGTAATTGAGGCACCAGAGGCTCTGCGTGGAGACACAGCGGGAAACGTACTTAAACCAGTTACGATTTCAACCGGCATAACCGTACAAGTTCCTCTCTTCATAAAAAAAGGCGATGTTGTTAAGATCAGTACATCCGACCGATCATACCTCGGTCGCATTCAATGACGGGAAAAGCAAAACAACGACTCGTCTGCAAATCTTGAACTGGTATGTTGTGAAGAGATTCTTCAGGCTACCCGTTCCACCACCAAAGGTGCTGGATTAGGACGCTTCGGAGCCAAGCGATATGCAGCCTTGAAATATTCCATTGCTGCATTTAGTCTCTTTTCATCATTATAGTGAATGATCATCAGAGCCTCACCTTGCTTCATTTGCGTTCCGACCTTGCATAGTTCAGCCACTCCGACCGCAGGATCAAATTTTGCTCCCTCCCCATAGGCAAGAATTTGCACACCACGAGCAAGCTGCCCAGCATCGATGGTGTGAACGTACCCTCTTTTGGGAGCAGGCATCTTCTTTCTATGTTTCGCCTTGGGTAGTTTTTCAACGTCATCAATGACTCGTACATCACCACCTTGATACTCAACGACATCCTTGAATTTCTGCAATGCCGTTCCGTCTTCCAAATGTTTGCGAACGGTCTGCTTCGCTGAAAGGGTCGATCCTGCGACTCCTGCTAACCTGACAATTTCCATACCGAGCTTCATGACCAAATCCTGCAAATCCTCAGGACCTTCACCTTTAAGCAATTCGATTGCTTCCTTCAATTCCAAGGAAGCGCCCACACATGTTCCCAAAGGTTGATTGACGTCAGTCACGAGTGCCACGCATCTGCGTTTCAAAGTACGTCCGACCCGGGTTAGAGAACGAGCGAGTTGCTTGGCATCCTCGGCATTTTTGATGAAGGATCCTTTTCCCCACTTCACGTCAACTACAACTCCTTCCGCCCCAGCAGCAAGTTTGCGGCTTAGAGTACCGGCAGTTATGAAAGGTATGGATGGAATGGCCCCTATTTTCTTACGAAGTTCGTATAGAATGGATTCGACTGGGGAAATATCTTCATGTCTGTCCGCAAAAGCACATCCGAATTTGCGAACCTCAGTGGAAAAGTCTTCCAACTCCATGGAAGTCTTGATCTTTGGAATTGCCTTGAGTTTGTCGCTGTTGGAAGTGAGGAACTCCTCGTCATCTCCATTCATCAATGGCATCGCTACACCCGCAGCTGCGGCCAAGGGTCCCAACACGAGAGTAGTTTTGTCTCCCACTCCACCGGTGGAGTATTTCTCGATCTTTGGGCGAGAAACATCCATCATTTCAATGACTTCACCAGAAAGCATCATTTCCTCGGTAAAGTTTGCAATTTCTTGGGCTGACATGCCTTGAAAAAAAGTGGTCATTATCCATGCAGCCTGCTGAAATTCGGGCATTTCCTCGTCCAGTATGGCGTCTACGATCAAACGGATTTCCTCGTCGGTAAACTCACCGCCTTCACGCTTCTTTTCAATCAGGTATGTGAAGGAGGGCACATTGTCTTTGGATGATTTTGACTTGGGCATAATTAGGTGACTCCTTGGTGCATTTCCGGGATAATGAAGCAGTGCAAAATTACTTATAGTGAATTTCTTCTTCCTCGTCGAGCTTTTTCTTCTTTCAAGTAACCTTGACGAAGCGGCAGGAAATGTTTGAGTTCGTGCGAATGGAAAATTTTCACGACCTTGGTCAGGCCATATGTCAAACTTTATTGTCCACCGCGTCCAAGTTGGCTGAATTCGACGAAGAATTCGACCCACAAGTACGTATTGCAGATGAAAAATTCGGAGATTTCCAGGCAAATGGGATTTTGCCTTTTGCCAAAAAAAAACAAGTCAATCCAAGAAAACTCGGTGAAAAACTTTTACAGAGCATGCCAGAATCAGTCCATTGGAAGATTACACTTTCGGGTCCGGGCTTTCTTAACTTCAAGCTAACTTCTTCTCTTCTGCTCGAGTGGGTTTTGAATCATGGCTCTAAAGAAGTTTTGAGAGACGCCTTCAAATGCAAAGATGCTGGAATCGTAGTGTTGGATTTCTCTTCGCCGAACACTGCCAAGCAAATGCATGTCGGACATATCCGCTCGACCATTATCGGAGATAGTTTGGGGCGCCTGCTTTCATTTCGCGGTCACCAAGTGATTCGCGACAATCATTTGGGAGATTGGGGGACTCAATTCGGCATACTTCTTTATGCCATCAAGCGTGAAGGCATCGATTTGAATCACCTCGGCAAGGAACCCATTTCTGAGCTGGAAAGCCTATATCGAAAAGGCAACAACTGGGTAAGGGAAGATGAAAAAGCTCTCTCAAAAGCAAGAGATGAACTTGTAAAATTACAACACGGCGATCGAGAGAACCTCAGAATGTGGCAAAAAATCAGGGATCTAAGCATGTGTTCGTTTGAGAAAATTTATCAGATCTTAGGCGTTCGCTTTGATCATACGCATGGCGAAAGTTTTTATCGTGATCAAGTGGATTCAGTTTACAGAGCGTTGAACAAACATAAAATTTGCGAGGAGGATGAAGGTGCCTTGGTTGTTTTTCATTCGGAGCACAAAAGGTTTGCCGAACAACCGTTCATCATTCGAAAATCGGACGGTGCAAGCAATTATGCAACCTCCGATCTGGCGACCATTTCGTATCGTTCGGACCAATGGAAAGCAGACCAGGTTATATATGTCACCGATGGGCGCCAAAGAGACCACTTTGAACAGCTTTTCTTGACCACCAAAAAATGGTTTGCGTTAGAAAACAGGAAGCTCCCCCTCCTCAAGCACATATGGTTTGGCACGATCCTGGGAGAAGACAACAAAGCAATCAAGACTCGTGACGGACAACCCATCAAACTTTCCGAGCTCCTTGAGGAAGCAATCAAAAGAGCTGCTGAAATGGTAACTGAAAAATCTTCACATTTGCCGGAAAGTGAAATCCATCGTAGGGCAAAGGTAATTGGATTGGGAGCGGTTAAGTATGCCGATCTCTCGCAAGACCGGACACTGGATTATGTTTTTTCATGGGAAAAATTATTGGCTCTTCAGGGCAACACCGCACCCTATTTGCAGTATGCGGTTGCTCGGATTTTAAGCATATTCAGAAAAATGCCTGTGAAAATAAACAAAGATCCTAAATTTGCACGAGAACCAGAAACTGCACAAGAGAGAAGACTCGCCAGAAAGCTCGTGTTTTTTCCCATTGCACTAAAACAAACTGATCGAGAATCTAAACCTCATTTTTTATGCTGCTACCTATTTGAATTGGCAACGGACTTCAGTTCCTTCTACAGTCATGATAAGGTAATGGTAGAAGACATCAGTACCCGAAACCTGCGAATCCTCCTTTGCGACAGGACCTTGACCTTTCTGCGCACTGGACTCGAAATTCTCGGAATCGAGACTCTGGAGGAAATGTAATTCTCGTTTTTTTTTTACTCGCCACTCATCCTTATTCTGCCCTCAATCTGAGATTCAACTTATAAAAAGATTTAGCTGAGGAGTCCCATCCGTCTGCCTTATAGAGAAGTCCTTTCAAATATCGCTGTGGCTTTCCCCAAGGAGATTTTTTCAAACTAATCTCCCAAAAACCTTTGTATCTCGAAACTGGTTGTGGAACATTGGACAGTATGTTCTTTCCCTCGTTAAAAAAGTAGATGCCGCTTGGCGAATCAAATAAATGGAATGGAATTTTTAAAAGGAATCGACTGGGTTCTTCGATCGCCTGGGCTTCCCAGAAATTGGGACAGGCAATCGGCCGTTCTCTACGAAAGGAGTCGAAACGGGGCTTGCAGAACGGGTCGGGAACAGGGTTTTGCAAAACCGACAAATCAATCGACATTTCAGCATTTCCAGGCAAGCAGGTAACCGAGCAAGTCAACCACGAGAAATTGCCGGAGATGCTTATTTTTTTGCCAATAGGTAAAGGATTCTGTGCACGGAAACGACACAAAAAAAGGGTTTCACCGGTATGACCATAGGCCCTGACCTTACCCATCGATACTTTCTTAGGTGGAGGAAAAACCAAATCTTCGGCAACTAATCCAGAGGGCAGGGACCATTCAACCATTGGAGCGACGCCTACGTCTCCGGGATACTTCCAATAAGTATGCCAACTCTTTTCTCTTTTTATTCTCCATGCCAACCAAAAGGAACCATTTGAATCAATCCCATTGTATTCGCTTTCCAGGTTCATGATTACTGGACCTGCTTTGTGCGAGGGTCCACTTACACCGCAGGCCCAATGTCCCGCAAAGGTAAGCAATGCAAAAAACAAACGAATCAACTGAAAGACTTGCCGCAGCCGCAGGTTGATTCTGCGTTAGGATTGCGGATTTCAAAACCCTTTCCTGACAATCCATCGTCGAAGTGTATCTCCGATCCCTTGAGGTATTCCAAGCTCTCCGAACATACTGCAAAACGAACCTCCCGATGACTACCCACATGATCACCTTCCTTGGGTTTGTCGATGGACATTCCATACTCGAAACCAGAGCATCCACCAGGTTCAATGAAAATGCGAAGAGATTTATCATTGCCAGCATCGGTAAGCATGGAGGCCACTTTAATTACTGCGGAATCAGTAAAAGTAATCATAGAAATCTGATTACTGAAAGATTAGATAAAGTCAATAGTACACGAACTTGAGCTTATTTTGTGCCAAATCTTTCGAAATTCGAAAAAAAGTGAAATGTTTTTCTTGATGAACCCTAAGAAGTGGCATAATTTCAACCTTGTCCGATGAAACACATTTTCAATGAAGTGCATTTCGAATTGACCCGTAAGATCGCCGAAGGAGGGATGGGTATGGTGTATGAAGCGGTGCAACGGGGAATCGGAGGCTTTCGCAAAGTAGTCGCCATCAAACTCATACGCGAAGAATATTCTGCGATAGAGGAATTTAGAAACAATTTCATCGGCGAGGCAAAATTAGTGGCGGATCTGATTCACACCAACATTGTACAGACTTATCATCTTGGAAAAGTCGGCGAACAGTATTTCATGACCATGGAATTCGTCACAGGATGGAATCTGGAAGAATTTCTCGACCGTCACGAGGAGACCGAACAATATGTACCAGCAGATTTGGCGGTATTCATCGTTTCGCGTATTTGCCGTGGTCTGGCTTATGCGCACCGAAAGAAAGATCTGCAAGGCAGGTTGCTTGGAATCGTACACCGGGACGTTAATCCAAAAAACATCATGATTGCAAAAGAGGGGGACGTAAAGCTCACCGACTTTGGAATAGCTAAGGCACTTGATTTGATGTACAATCAGGAGGGAGAGGTGATTGCTGGAAAGGACGAATATCTTTCTCCCGAACAAGCTCGTTGTGAAGTAACTGATCATCGAGCTGATCTATTTTGCTGCGGAATCGTAATGTCGGAAGTGTTGCTAGGTTACAACATATTCGAATCCTCAGCGCCCGAAAAAACCTTGGAGAATATCCTAGAAATGGAATTGCCTGATTTTACCTCCCTTCGTGCCGACATTGATGACAGATTGAACAAAATCATTCACACGGCTCTCAAGAGACCACGAGATCAAAGATATCAATCTTCTGAAGAAATGCTCACCGAGTTGGAGAGTTTTATATATGGAGAGGGATATGGACCCACCAATGAAAAACTCGCCGCCTACGTATATGACGTTTTCGGAGAAGATGGTCAAAACGCTGCTCTTCGCTGGCATCGCGGCGAAACCACCTTCGCCCAAGACTAAACGCATCCATCAATAAGCATGGCTCTCCAATCACAAGGACTCCGCCAGGTTCAGAAGCAGACGCAGAGTTTAGTACTCGCTCCGCAATTAAGGCAATCCCTCAAAATTCTTCAAGTGCCTGCTCTTGAACTCCGATCCGCAATTCTTGAGGAATTGCAAACCAATCCGCTGTTGGAGGAATTCGGAACCAATGATGAAAGTTTGGATTCCGAATTAACTGAACCCTCGCCCGATGAAATCGAGACCGTGGAGGAAGATGAATTCAATGACGATCCAGCTGAAATTGCAACAGACCAGAACTTGGACTCCGATGACCTTCAGGATCCCAACGATACATCGTCCGAGAATCTTTCCGATATGGATTTTTCCGACGAATTTGCAATCCTACGGGAAATGCAGGAAGATCTCCGCGAGCACTATGAACGGGAATACGAAGGGGAGGCAAAGCTTGGAAATTCCGATGCGGAAGAGAAAAGAAAATTCTTTTTCGATTCGTTGGTAGCCGAGTCTTCGTTGCAGGAACATTTGCTGGATCAACTCAAGCTGATAGAAATTAACGAACAGCAAAGAGCAGCATGCGAATTCATAATCGGCAGCCTCGATGAAAACGGTTTCCTCACAACCAAGTTATCGGACGCTGCCCTGCTTTCTGGAATTGCACTCGATGATTTGCAAATCGGATTGCGCATACTCAAGACTTTTGAGCCAGTTGGAATCGCATCGGGCAGTCTTCAGGAATGCTTGCTGAAGCAAATGGAAGCTCGCCATTGGGAGGAGAGTCATGCCTATGAAATCGTCAAAGACCATTTCCCTCTCTTGGTCCGCAGAAGGGTGCCTGAACTTTCCCGCAAGATTTCTCAACCCACGGATGTAGTTCATCAGGCATTGGAAAAAATTGCCGAGCTCGATCCGGCTCCAGGCAGGAGGTTTTCGGAAGACAACAACTTAGCGGTTTCTCCTGACGCAACTGTTGAGCGAGTGGGAAACGAATGGATCATAAGTTTGAACAATGACTACATTCCACGTCTCAAAATCAATAAGACCTACAAGGAACTCATCAGCAAAGGCACTTTATCCTCCAAGGAAAAGGAATATGTTCGCAATCAAATGCGTGCTGGAAAATTTCTCATTAATTCCATTGACCAGCGACAAAACACCATCGAGCGAATCACTCGTAAAATCATTGATCGACAAGTAGATTTTTTTGAAGAGGGAATTTCCAAACTTCGCCCCATGACAATGGCTGAAGTAGCCGAATCGATCGAAGTTCATGAAACTACGGTTTCGCGGGCAATAGCCAATAAATTTCTTCGTACGCCGCACGGAATTTTTCCTTTTAAATACTTTTTTACTCCAGGATATTCAGGCAAAGACGGAGATACGGTGTCAAACACCAGCGTAAAGGAAATCATTGGCTCCATCATTGAGCAGGAAAATCCATCCAAGCCATTGAGTGATCGCAAAATTGTCGACATTCTGGCTAAAAGAGACATCCAACTGGCTCGCAGAACGGTTGCTAAATACCGTGAGGAGTTGGGTATATCTCCTACGAACCTGCGTCGGAGGTATTAGTTTTTGACGTCGTATTGAATCGGGCAATGGTTGAAAGTGCCTATCCGGTTTCAAGCGAAGTAAGCGAATCGTTGGTGGTGGATGCATCCTCTTCAAACCTGCAAGTCGGATTGGCAACGGCCGAAGGTTGGAATCGGATTGAATCTTCCGCAAAACAAGCCATGGAGGGGCTTTATCATGCAATCGGAAGAATCTTATCTAATTCGGAATGCAAAATGGATGGAATTTCCGTGGTTCATTATTGCGAAGGTCCAGGTTCAACCTTAGGGCTGAGGATTGCAGCAGCCTGCGTTCGTACCATGGCATGGAATGCGTCTTCCCGAGATTTTCGTTTGTTCAAGTACAATGCTTTGGACTTGGCTCCTCGAATGGTTGAGGAAAAGGTATCTTTTCTGCAAGCTCCCTATCGGATGGGTACTCGAATCGTAAGAATTGAAGGGTCGAACCCAATCGGCAGAAAGCAGTTGTTTAATGCGGAGCAGGCATTGAAGAAGTTTCCTAACAGCCATCATTTGCCCGACCCCAGAAACCATTTCCCACTTCCGGACAACGCAGTCCTCATCAAGTACGATTTGGCGAGAGTCAGTGGACTGAGTGACTTGAATCCAATATCACAACCTTGTTCATCTCCCCTGCCCTTCGCTCCACAAGCCACCGCATTCCGCAAATGGAACCCTCATCAAAGCCGATGATTCTGGTCCCATGCAACACTCCTCAATGAAAGGAATGCGGAGTTGGGCTGAAATCGACTTGTCGGCTTTGGAAAGAAACCTCTCACTTATACGAAAAACTCTCCCCGACGAAATCAGGTATGTTTCAGTGGTAAAAGCCGATGCCTACGGACATGGAATTTTGCCTACGGCGGCTCGTCTTATGCAAACCGGTGTTGATTTGTTTGCTGTGGCAAACGTCATGGAAGCCACCGAAATCAGAGAAATGGCTTCAGGCTGGCCCATTCTTATCCTAGGTCCATTGCTTGAAGAGGAAGACGAAGCTCTGCTCGAATATGGGTTGACTCCTACTCTTTCCTCATTGCATGAGCTCAAAAGATTCAGCAAGATTGCCCGTAAGAGACAAACTTCGATAAAAGTACATCTTAAAGTCGACACTGGCATGGGTAGGTTGGGGGTGTGGTGGGAGGATGCAGAAGAACTGGCAAGGCGCATCGCCTCTTCGAAAGAGATCGAACTATCTGGGTTGCTCACCCATTTTGCTGATCCTGCAGACACTTCTTTCACGGAAATGCAGAGAATTCGATTTAGGAAAATTCATCATTTCATCAGCCTTACTTCGAAACAGGACCTGTGGGTACACGCAGACAACTCCTCCTCCCTTCCAGATTTGGAAAAAGATTCGATTCTCAACGCCGTTCGAATTGGCTTGCTGCAGTTTGGAATCAAACCTCGTTCAGGGGGACTTTTTTCCCACCTCAAAGTGGAACCCGTCCTTTCCTTCCATTCCAAGCTTGCGATCATCAAGAGACTGCCAAGTGGAACCTCCTTGAGTTATGGTAGAGAATACAGGCTGAGCAAAACCTCGAGAATAGGAATCATCTGCGCCGGTTATGGGGATGCGATTCCCCTGCACTCAGGAAATCGGACATCGGCTCTGATACGAGGAAAAGCTTATCCTATCGTTGGACGGGTGACCATGGATCAAACCATGGTCGACCTCACCAATGGCCCACAGAATCTTGCTCCCGGAGAGCAGGTTACTCTCATTGGAAAACAGCTAAAAGAAGAAATCTCCCTCTCTGAACTGGCAAGAAACGTACGGACCATCCCATGGGAGCTATTATGTTCGATAACCAAGCGAGTGCCTCGCATCTACGTCACCAATAGACAGTGAGGTGAACGAATTAAAATTCGAAATTCGTTTTTATCGATGAAATGATTCGATTCAATTTGTCAAGGCATTCACCTCTTCGGTCAAATGCTTGTTGGCCGTCTTCCGGACATCCGTAGGGAGAAATCCATCCCATGCCCTTCTCCTGGTGTACTTGGTGCGAAGCTTCCAGCCAAGAATGAATCTGTTCAAGATTGGTGAGAATGCGATTACCCGAACGAGCGGGTTCCACAGCAAGGGCGTACGGCATACGTTGAATCACCTCACCCTTATCATTCTTGGTCTCTTCCCAGGCAATTTCTGCAGTTTCGCAAGCTTCCCAAAAACGGATTTTGGAAAAATCTACGCATCCCTCGACGACGGCTTGCCCCATTGCTTCAATTTCAGGCAATGCCACCTCGGCAAAGGTTTCGTTTTCCTTAGACTCAAATCCTCGTTCGGCATCCATTAGGATTCCAACCTTTTCATCCAAAGCAGACGCCATAGCTTTGATCATCGAATAGATGACTTGTCCCTTGAGATTTCCATCCAACATCATATCCACTGCATCAAATCCCAATTCCTCGCTTGGTTCATTGGATTCATCCTGCCTTTTATTCTGCTCATTCATTTGATCTTTTATGCAACGTTCACTCTTTCTTATCAACGAGATTTCATGACCTTAAGGAATTACCCCATGCCCTTGTAAACCTTTTGAGTCTTGATTCATGATTCATCTTGTTTCAATTTGATGAAAGTCGGATGAATGGTTTAATCGGTCTCAAACGGATGCGTTGTTTTCACAAGCAAAACTCTCGGGTTTATCTCACTAAGTTTTCCATGCCGTAAACAAAACCCAATCGTAATAATTTGAAATTCTTTTTTCGCTTCCTTCTGTTTGCATATCCTGCATGTTTAGCTTGGTCTGAATCAATTTCATTCAATCGGGACGTGCGTCCGATCTTGTCAAACAAATGTTTCTTTTGTCACGGACCTTCTGAAAAGTCACGCAAAGCCAACCTTCGCTTGGACAAAAAGGACCATGCCTTCGACGAAAGGAACGGCGTTGCTGCTTTTGCTATCAAAAACTTGAATAAAAGCGAAGCCTGGCATCGAATCACCTCTCAGGATGAAGATGATGTAATGCCCCCACCCGAATTCAAGAAGGAATTGACCGCCGAGGAAATCGAAACCTTGAGGCAATGGATTGAGCAAGGGGCCAAGTGGGAAGACCACTGGGCATTCAATCCGGTGATCAGACCAAGTCCGCCAAAGAATTCCCTCCCTCATTGGATCCGCAATCCCATTGATCAATTCGTTCTGAAAACCCTGGAGGAGCTGAATCTTTCACCCTCGCCTGAAGCCGACAAGAGAACTCTGGTTCGGAGATTATACTTCGACCTCACCGGATTACCTCCTCGTCCGGGAGAAATTGATTCTTTTGTCTTGGATCATTCTCCTCATGCCTATGAAAAAGTCGTCGACCATTTGCTCCGTTCCGATGCCTACGCCGAAAGAATGACTTTGGTCTGGATGGATGCCGCTCGCTACGGAGACACTTCGGTGTTCCACGATGACGGACCCCGGGACATGTGGCCCTGGCGGGATTGGGTTCTCAACGCTTACAGAAACAACATGTCTTTTGATCAGTTCACCATCGAACAATTAGCGGGCGATCTTTTGCCCGACGCATCCGTCGATCAGAAAATTGCATCCGGATTCAACCGTAATCACGCTACCACCGATGAAGGTGGAGCAATTGCCGAGGAATTCCGAGTCGAATACGTAGTTGATCGAGTCAAGACGACCAGCAACGTGTGGATGGGACTGACCATGGAATGCGCCCAATGTCATTCCCACAAATACGATCCCATCTCTCAGGAGGAATATTTCCAATTTTTCGCCTTCTACAACAACAACGCAGACTCTGGAATGCAGACGAGAAGTGGAAACGCGGAGCCCATGGTCGAAATCGTAAGTCCGGAAAGAAAAGCCAGTCTAGCCAAAGCGGAGAGGAAAGTCGCAGGTTTCACTAAGGAAATGAAGAGTAGAAGGGGCATGGTGATGGATTCTTTTCTTGCCTGGTCGAAGGAAACCACAACATCTTACGACGGCAATCTTAGCGCACCCGAACCGGAGGACCTCATTGCTCACCTGCCCTTGGATGAATTCGAGGAAAACGTAACCAAAGACTTGATTCGTCCGCCCCAAGGATGTCTCCTGAAAGGCAAAGCCAAACCCATACGGCTGGCCAAGTTTGGCGGCGGCATCAAAATCGAGGGAAGAGGATTTGTCGAAGTTCGGGATTTTGGAAATTTCGAAAGCAACCAATCCTTCAGTTTTGGAGCTTGGGTCAAGATTCCCCGCGATAATCTAACCGGTGCCGTTCTCGGCAAAATGGACGTGGAGAACAAACATCGCGGATACGATCTTTGGCTGGAAGGCGGGCGCCCGGGAGTACATCTCATCCATGAATGGCCAAGCAACGCCATCAAGGTGGTTGCAAGAGAAAAAATCAAGCCTAATCAATGGAATCACCTTTTCGTTACCTACAATGGAACGGCAAAAGCAGGGGGAGTTCGGATCTATGTAAACGGTAAAAACCAAGGTAAGATTTCCGCCGAAGATTCTCTCACCAAATCCATCCGCACCAAAAAGCCTCTTCATGTGGGTGGGCGTTCCACGTCTTCCTTTGTAAAAGGCACAGCAATCGATGAAGTCCGCTTCTACGATCGAAACTTGAGTCCGAAGGAAGTTGGAATTCTTGCCCAGAGTGATCCCATTGGTCCGATACTGGGCATTCCCGAAAACAATCGAACACAATCTCAAAAAGAAACCCTCCTCACCCATTTTTTGGAGTCGCAGGACGAACCTTATCAAAAAATCAAGGAGCTCAAGACCAAGGCAGACAAGGAATTGGAGAGTCTCAGAAAAGAACGAGTCACTTCCATGATTATGGCAGACAACCCGGCAAACAAGGAGAGAAAAACCTACCTTCTCATGCGTGGACAATATTCGGCCCCCGACAAATCGAAGGAAATTTCAGCAGACACTCCCTCATTTCTGCCACCCATGAGGAAAAACCTGCCGAAAAATCGACTTGGTTTGGCAAAGTGGCTGATGGATGAAAATCATCCATTGACCGCCCGGGTCACGGTCAATCGATATTGGCAAACCATCTTCGGCCAGCCCCTGGTGTCCACTCCAGGTGATTTCGGAGCTCAGGGTAGTTCGCCGACACACCCCGACTTGCTGAACTGGCTGGCCTATGACTTTCGAGAGAGCAAATGGAACGTCAAACGGATGATTAAACAGTTGGTTATGAGTTCCACCTACCGTCAAAGTTCAATCGTTCGTCCGGTTCACCGGAAAAAAGATCCAGAAAATCTTTATTATTCTCGAGCTTCCCGTTTCCGCTTGATGGGAGAGTTCGTCCGTGACAACGCCCTCTTCGTCAGTGGACTTTTGAACCAAACTTTTGGTGGTCCCGGCGTCAGAACCTACCAACCACCCGGGCTATGGAATGAGGTTGCCTTGCGACCAGTCGTCAAGTTTGTACGCGACGACGGCGACAAGCTCTACCGCAGGAGCATGTATACCTACTGGAAACGCTCGGCTCCCCACCCTGGTCTCATGGCTTTCGATGCTCCCACTCGGGAGACTTGTACCTTGCAAAGGCAACGCACCAATACCCCCATGCAGGCGCTCGTCACCCTAAACGACGAACAGTTCGTCGAAGCAGCCCGGGCATTTGCTCAAAGGATTCTTCAAAGTGGGAGGAAATCCATCTCCGGCAAAATTGACTGGGCCTTCCAATGCGCCACTGGTCGGTCCGCCGATTCTCTTCGGCTGGAAGTTCTCAAGAACGCACACCATCATCATCTTGAGATCTTCGAAAAGGAACCAGACCGTGCCCAAGAACTCCTCGCGATCGGGGAATCTCCTCGGGACGCTTCGATTTCTCAAGCGGAGCATGCAACCTGGACGATATTGGGCTCCATGATCCTGAACTTGGACGAAACCATGAATCGAGAATAATCAAAGTGAATCCATTCGAATTTCACCAAGTCCAAACCCGCAGAGAAATGATCGGTCTCGGAGCGCGTGGACTCGGCGCTCTCGGAGCCGCCAGCTTGCTCAACCCCGACCTTCTCGAAGGAGGCTCCAACCCGGATGCCTTGAGACTTTCCGGCAGTTTGGAAACTCCCCATTTCAAACCTACGGCAAAACGCATCATTTATTTGTTTTTGTCCGGTGGTCCTTCGCACATCGATTTGTACGACTACCATCCGAAGATGAGAGAAATTCACGGAATCGAACTTCCCGACAGTGTTCGCAACGGACAACGAATCACCGGCATGACTTCGGGGCAGGAATCTTTTCCCTGTGTCGCTCCGATGTTCGAATTTTCCCGCCACGGCCCCAGTGGTTCATGGTTCAGCGATGCCATTCCCGAAATTGCCGGAATCGCAGAGGAAATCACCTTAGTTAAATCAGTTCACACCGAGGCGATCAACCATGACCCCGCAATCACCGCCATCAACACTGGTTCTCAGCAACCTGGAAAGCCTTCAATGGGGGCATGGTTGGATTGGGGAATAGGCAGTCCAAACAAGGATCTTCCCGGTTACGTGGTCATGATTTCCAAAGGCAAGGGAAATGCCCAGGCCCTGTACGATCGTTTGTGGGGCAGTGGGTTTCTTCCCTCGAAGCACCAGGGAGTGAAGTTTCGCTCCGCCGGTGATCCCGTTCTCTATCTTTCCAACCCAAACGGGGTTTCCAGAGAGATGCGTCGAAATATGCTCGATGGAATTTCTCGGATCAACCTTGCCAAGAAGAGTGAAACAGGCGATCTGGAAATCGACGCGCGCATTGCTCAGTATGAAATGGCCTACCGCATGCAGACCAGCGTGCCCGAATTGGTCGATCTCAGGGACGAACCCCAACATGTGCTCGATCTCTATGGAGAAGACGCCTTGGAAAAAGGAACTTTCGCCCACAATTGCCTGATTGCACGACGGCTCTCCGAACGAGGTGTTCCTTTCATCCAATTGTTTCATCGCGGATGGGACCAGCACAATAACCTACCTAAGCAAATTCGTGGTCAGACCAAGGACGTCGATCAAGCCGCCGCTGCATTGGTCAAGGATCTCAAACAACGTGGGTTGCTCAAGGATACGATCGTGATCTGTGGAGGTGAATTTGGAAGAACCATTTATTCTCAGGGAAAACTGACCAAGGACAACCATGGGCGCGACCATCATGGACGTTGCTTTTCCATGTGGATGGCGGGCGGTGGATTCAAAGCGGGATTTGAATATGGCAAGACAGATGATTTCGCCTACAACATCGTCGAAAATCCCGTGCACGTCAACGATCTCAACGCTACAGTCCTCAGGGCTTTGGGCATCGACCACGAACGCTTCACCTACAAATACTTGGGTCTCGATCAAAGACTTACCGGTGTGGAGCATCCCAAAGTCATTTCTGATTTGTTGGCGTAAGCCAGAAGCCTTTCCTTTTTTTCAGGATCCTGCGTTTTTATTTTGACCCCAGTTTCACTCATCCGCACAAATGAATTGTGTGATTGAGGTGATGGACGAGAGGATGGAAGCGCTTAGGAAGTGGCTGAGCGAATGTACTCCCTATGGGAATGCCGAACTGGAATCTGCATCGGCGGACGCCAGTTTCAGGCGTTACTTCAGGATACGGAAAAATCAGGAATCCTACGTCGTCATGGATGCTCCCCCGGAAAAAGAACCTTGCGAACCATTCGTTCGAATCGGTGAGTGGATGAAGCGGGCAGGGATTCGCGTACCTGATATTCTGGAGAAAAACATGGATCTTGGATTTATGGTACTCACTGACTTTGGAGATCTTCACTATCAGGAAGCGATTCAAGGATGCCAAAGAGACCATCTGTATGATCTTGCCATGAGTGAAATTCTTGGATTCCAGACCCGTCTCAGATCCGCAGCCGACAATCTTCCGGTCTTCGACCCGGCTTGGCAACACAAGGAACTGGAAATCTTCCGCACCTGGTGCCTGCCCGACACTTCAATCGACTCCTACCATGCTCAGGTTGACGAACTGGTTCGGGAAGTGGACCAAATGCCGAAAAACTTCATGCATCGGGATTTTCATTGCCGCAATCTTCTTTTGCCTGAGGACGGACGCCCTGCAGTGATCGATTTTCAGGGAGCTATGCTTGGACCCGTTACCTACGACTTGGCTTCTTTGCTGCGGGATTGCTACGTCGACAATTCCGAGAAATGGATTTCCGAAAAAGTTCTATCCTTTCAGGAACAACTGCGTCTTCAGGGCGCCTTGAAACATACGGTGGATGCTCCCATCTTCATGAAATGGTTTGATTTCTCCGGCTTGCAGAGGCATTTGAAATGCATCGGTATCTTTCATCGTCTGACGATTCGGGACGGCAAGTCCGATTACCTGAAGGACATTCCTCGTATTCTCGGTTATGTCGACGAAGTTCTGAACCGGTATGGGGAACTCAAAGCCATTCGTTCCCTTATCAAGCAGGCTCGAATCATGAATTTTTCATGAAGGCCATGATTCTGGCCGCTGGATACGGCAAACGTCTGCGTCCCCTCACCAATCGTATTCCCAAGCCCTTGATCCCGGTCGGCGGGAAACCATTGATCGAATTTCATCTGGAAAAATTATCCGCTGCCGGATTTAAGGAAATCGTGATTAATCTGGGACATCTCGGAACCAAGATTCCTGAGTCTCTGGGAGATGGTTCGCGATGGAACATATCGATCCGATATTCTGATGAGGGACCGGATCCCTTGGAAACCGGGGGTGGTCTGGTAAAGGCCCTGCCCCTTCTTGGTGTGGAGACCTTTCTGGTCGTCAATGGGGACGTTTGGTGCGATCTCGACTTCACTACCCTTCCTGCCGGACTGCCGGACGGTGACCTCGCCATGCTTTACCTCGCCCCCAAGCCCAAGTGGCGGGAAAAGGGTGACTTTTCTCTGGTTGAGAACCGGGTTCGGGAAGTAGATTGCCCTACCCTGTTGTATTCCGGCATCGCTCTTTACCATCCCTCCCTCCTTGATGGAGCAAGAGTTGAAAGATTCTCTATCGTTCCCCGGCTGCGCAAGGCCATTGCCGACGACCAAGTGGGAGGAAGGATTCATCTCGGCAAATGGGATGACGTGGGTACGCCCGAACGTCTCCAGGCTCTGCAAGCTTCACCGCCCTCCAAGGTCGGCTGAATGCTTTTCATTTCTCCCGTTCGGTCCGGTCTGGAACAGCTTGGGCTTCCGGCAGGCCAAAGGCTTCCACTGAATAAGCAACGATGTTCTTGAGATCATAATCGGAAAAATCCTTTGATGCCGCAGCCATGATTTTTCCTCCCTCGTCTCGCAGATGGTACCCCCTTTCTCCGGAACGGAACTTCCTCATCTGTTCGAGAAAATACCAACCCTCCAACTTGTTCAAGGAAGGGGACAACAATAATCGATTCCCTTCTCCGCGGACTCCGTGGCAAGAAGCACACCTTCTTTGATACAATTCCCTTCCAAGTTCAACGTCTCCCCTTATTGTGCGAAGGGCAGGAGTGGGTTCCTGGTTCGCAAACCAGTTTGACAAAAAGGCAACCTGCAGATCGGTGGTCACCTTGCGGGTACCCACGCCCATCAGATATTCCGACTTGTTGGAGGAACGGGCGCCCCGGATTCCCGATCTGAACTTATGGATCTGATCGGATAGATACCAATGATCCATGCCGTTTAGAATGGGCCCCCGCTGAGCCTCCCGCACTCCATGACAAACCGTGCATTCCCGTGTCAGGATTTTCATTTCCGCCATGGTGTTGCCGGTTTTGGCTTCAGACTTCTCACTGCCACTGACTTTGGAACCTACCAAAACAAGAAAACATGCAGAAAAAATAGCGCATCGTATGAACATAAGAATCAGATTATGGAAAAAGGATAGTCGCTCAAGCGATTATGCCTATCCTCTGAGCTTTACCCTCGTCCGCCTCTCGTACATCCTTCTTCATACATGTCTCAAATCATCTTTGAAAAGCTCAGTAAAGTCTTCCCTGACGGCACCAAAGCCCTGAAGGAAATCGACTTGACCGTGAACAGCGGGGAACTTATGGCCCTCGTCGGACCTTCGGGCTGTGGAAAGACGACTCTTCTACGCATCCTCAGCGGACTCGACGAATCGACCGGAGGCAGCATCCGCATCAACGGATCGGAGGTCGGCGGGTGGCAACCCAAGGATCGAAACGTCGGCATGGTGTTTCAAAACTATGCTTTGTTTCCTCATCTTTCCGTTTTTGAAAACTTGTCTTTTGGTCTACGGGCAGGAAGAAAGAATCGTCAGCAAATTCAAGACGCCATCGGACCCGTGGCCCAACGTCTCGGTCTGGAAAAACTCCTTCGCCGGAAGCCTCATCAACTTTCGGGCGGTCAAAGACAAAGGGTTGCCTTAGGTCGATTGCTGGTGAAAAACCCAGCGATTCATCTGCTGGATGAACCCCTCAGCAATCTCGATGCTCATCTGCGCTCCTCAATGAGACAGGAATTGGCCCGTCTGCATCAGGAACATCAACGCACCACCCTCTTCGTCACCCACGATCAGATTGAAGCAATGACCCTTGGTCAAAGAATTTGCGTGATGAACGAGGGCAGAGTGGCTCAAGTCGGAACTCCGGAAGAAATCTTTGATTTTCCTGATAATTTGTTCGTCGCTCAATTCTTCGGCACCCCCCCCATCAACCTCCTTGAGGGAGAGATCATCTGCGGGGATCTGAATTCATCGATCTTTAGAAACCGGGATTTTTCCCTTGCGATTCCACGTGCTCATCCGATTCCTCCGCCAGGTCGATTCACCCTCGGGATTCGGCCCGAGGATTTGGAACCTAGAACGGAAAAGACCGGATTCCAATATGAATTCCTGAAAACCAATCTTGAAAGAATCGAAAACTTTGGAGATTCCCAATGTCTTCATTTGAAAAAGGATTCACATTCTCTGCGGATGCGACTTGACCGAGAGAAAACATTCGCCTCATCCAGCCTTTTAGTTCGACCAAATTGGAGAAAAGCGCATTGGTTCGATGCTGAAACCAATCACCGTATTCAACTCTGAACCACCTCTCTCAGAGCCGTCTTCATGTTGCCTATGCAGAGACCAAAAAGGACCAATACGGGCAGCAGAGAAAGACAGGCCGCGGCCATGCCCACCGCTTCGGGAATGCGAAAACTTGCATCCCTTAATTTCGTCAAAGCCAGAGGTAAGGTGATGTTTTCGTCGTCCAACACAACCAGTGGCAGCAGATGATCCTGCCAACTGAGCACGAAATGCAAAACCCCGAACCCAACTACGCCTGGCATGGCCAGAGGAACAACGAGGAAAAAGGCTCTCAGCGGACTCAATCCCTCGATTCTTGCCTGGTCCATCCATTCGTTCGGCAAATTCCGGAAAATCTGCAGGAAGAACAATACGCCCAATCCGGAAACTGCTCCGGGCAACAACAGGGACCACCTGCTCCCGATGAGGTTCAACCGATCCAACCATTCAAAGGTGGGCACCACCATAGTCTGTTTCGGAATCAATATCAACAGGATCGCCAGTCCCACCAAAACGGATCTTCCGGGAAATCGAAATTTCGCCAGCGCAAAACCTGCCGCCAACGAACTCGAAGTTGCCAGAATCGCCTGTCCGGAAGACAAAAGCAGGGAATTGATCAAGTATTTCTGAAAAGGAAGAAATTCTCCAGTGAGCAAAGAACGGTATGCGCTCCAATCGAAAATCGAAGGGAAGAAATTCGTGGGTTGAAAAATTTCTCGGTTAGTCTTGAAGGATGAAAGGAACATCCAAAGCAAGGGATACAAACAAAGACAGGCGGCAGCGAGTGAAAGCAATAAGGAAGCAATTCTCATTTGCTTGAGGAAGCGGATGAACGGATCCACAGCAAGGCATATGAGAGAGCTGCCGCAAACGGAAATGCGATCAAACTCATGGCCGCGGCTGCGGGAAAATCGAACCTTCCCCCTCCTCCGGGGAAAGCGACTTGGTATAGATAGGTGACCAGGAGCAAGCCGGAATCCAGCATTCCTCCCGATCCACCCAGAAGTACGTATGCGCCGGAGAAGGAAGCGAATCCATCCACTGCCAGAAAGACCGCTGCAAAAACCCCAAGATGACGAATGCATGGGATCCAAACCCAGCTTATCCGCATCCATGCGCCAGCTCCTTCCAGCCTGGCCGTTTCGATCTGCCATTTCGGAACCGCCTCTAAGCCGCAGAGAAAAAACAGCGTGATCATCCCCGTCCATCGCCAGACCGACTGGAGAATGAGCGAAGGCATGATGAATTTCGGATCCATCATCCAATTGATTGGTTCCATTCCCAAAGGAATCACTAAAAACTGGTTGAGAATTCCATTCCGGCCATGGAAGAATAGATAAAACAAAGTGGACAAAACTCCCGGTAAAGCCAAACCGGGAACCAGCAGGCAAAAGACCAGTAGTCCGCGTGGGACTCGATGAATTTCCTTCAGATTCATTGCCAGAAAAAAGGAAAGGGGGAGAATGATGAGGATCGAACCGATCACGTAGAAGAGAGAATTTTCCAAAGATTTCCAGAATTTCGGATCATTTGCAACCCGCTTGAAATTCTCCGTTCCCACATAGGAAGTTCCGAAATTGTTCCCTGTATCCCCGGCCATGCTTGGTCGAAAAACCGGATCCTGCAGGGATATTTCAATTCCCAGCATCATCGGAATCAGCCAGAACATGAACCAAATTCCGATGAAAGGTCCTAACAGGATCCAGATGGAAAACGATGGATTTCTCATTCCGATTCTTCAGGTAATCCCTGCATTAATCTGATTCAATTTCCCCAGGAAGTCTGCATTGCCTCCTTATACTGATCAAGAGCTTGTCGGGGAGATAAAGATCCGAACATGACTGAACCGAAATAGTTTTCCTGCATCAGAAAAATGGCTTGTGGACGTCCCGGATTCACCACCGCAGCAGGAATTTCATTTGCTAAATTCACCAACAATTTCCCCATCGACTGCTCGAAATACTCCATTTTCCCCAACAATCTAGGATCTTTCCAAGCCGGCATATATGCAGGGAAACTATTTCCCTGCAGAAAACGCTGGGCATTCGCATCCTTGTCCTTCATCACGAATTCGATGAATTTCCATGCTTCTCTCTTTTTTTCACTGGCTTTGCAGATCATCAGCCCCTGTCCGGCAAAAGTCGCCGTACGCGGACCAAGCTTGCCTTCCTCATCCCGCCAAGTGGGCAAAGGCATCATTCCCCACATCCCCTGCATACCAGGAGCAAATTGCTGGAAGAGATCCAATCCATACCAGTCCGCACCGGCCACACACAAGACCTCACCGGTTTCCAAATCCCCACTGAAAAAGACGGGGTCAAAAATGGAACCGCGATCGGGCATGGCGGCAATCTGAGAATCAGATAAGTTGCCGAATTCAGTCAAAATTTCCAACGCAATCTCCTCATCGGGGAGAAAATTTCCCTCTCGGTCAAAAAGATCCGTACCTCTTTGCTTGAGGAATACTTCAAACAGTGTTCCGTCCAGAGCCAAAAATCTTTGTCCGCGTTCGTCCATCAATTTCTTTCCCAATCTAGCCAGATCACTCCAAGTCTTCAGATCCTCGGGTTCGATGCCAAACTCATAAAATAGATCCTTGCGGTAGTAAAGCATCATGGCGCTCAGCGACTGAGGAAGACCAAGCAATTTTTCGTTGTAACTGAAAACCTCCAGCCTGCGTGGATGAATTGTCTGGTCAAGCCCAGCTTTTCGTGCCCGGGTAGACAAATCGAGAAAAGGACTGGGACCATTGAGAAAGACACCGAAAAAGATTTCGTCCAACTGGACGATATCGGGGATTCCCTCACCGCTCCTTATGGCGACGCCCAATTTGTCGGGCATTTCCCTGAATCCGTATGCTTTCACCACCAGATTCAAATCCTTTCCTTTTTTTTCTGCATATAATTCACCCATATTTTCATAGTAAATCTGATCTTGGAAAGAACTGATCCACATCTCCAGATCGTCGGCATGGCAAGACATCGTCGAGAGAATAAAAAGAAGGATACGATGAATTGGCTGAAAAGATGACGGGAGCGACTTGGTGAATGATTGCATAATATCTGATCTGTAGGTTATGCCGACGAAGACAAGTATCAATGTATCAACTCGCAAGGTTATCAGGTTGCAAGAAACAAAGAAAAAAAAACATGTATTTAATTTGGTTTCTGCGCTAAGAGAAGGATGTCGTAGTATATACTTTCAACTAATCTAAACATGAATATTAAAAAACCCTTTGTCACCTTAACGCTCTTGGCCTCTTTCTTTACTAGCCAAGCTCAACCAGACAGCACCTTTTACGTCTGGAATCTCGACCATGCCACTGCGGTTAGTTTGTTGGATCCAAACATGCCTCCGACTGATCCCGCGGATTATCCCTATCCGCATGCAATATACCAGCCGGAAGGTGCTCCTTTTTATCAAATTATACCGGTAACATTTTCCGGTCCACATGGGAACCCTCCCTCTGGTTGGATGTATAGTGGGCCTGACGTTTTTTCATTACCGGTAATGATGATGATCGAACAACCCGCCAATCCCGATGTCGCTTTATTCGAAGCCAATCTGAACGGACCTCCGTACGATATGATGCCTATTGGCAATGTAATTGAAAGTGATGACCCGCAAGTGCCAGCTGGTTCTTCGGTCTATTACTTAACTCCATCATACACGGATTCTTTGGGAATGAGCGCCGGGGGCATTAATGGATCGACCGCACCCGGAACCTACGCCTTGACGGGAGTCGAACACCCTCACGGATTTGAAATAGTTTGGTTTCTTGTGGAAGAATTCGGTCCGTCAATGTACCGTCCTGTTTCCATGCCAATGGGCGGCATGGTGGATACAAACAACCCCATTTTTTATGATGCCACTGGTGTTCCTGGACCCATGAGCAACGCAAATGAATACTTGTACCCATTACTTGGAAATCCCATCGGAATTTTTGAAGAACCCCAACCACTTTCCATCGGCGTTGGACCAGATGGACCGACGACGCCACCCATTGACGACTCCGGATACGACCCCTTCCCTGGTTCCCAGCCGCCTTCTTCGGGATCGGATCCGGGCGGACCCATGGTGCATGGCGTAAATGTGGTACCAATGCCCGCGCCTGGCATCTATCGGGTCGAATATTCCATTGATATTATGCCTGGTGAAATTTTCTATGTCGAAGCTTTCTTCTCCATCGACGGTGGAAACACTTGGTCTGAGATAACTTCCATGGATCACTCGATGGGACCTCCAGCTTATGGCCCAGATGCTTCTTATGGAGGTGGCAGCCACAATTTCCACTGGGATGCTTCCATCGATGCACCTGGCGTAAGCGTCCCCGACGCCCGGGTACGCGTGGTCGCCACCACCGGCAATGTTCCGGGTGGATTCAAAGGTCCGGGGATATTGATGGGCAACTACACAACACCTGCGCCTGAACCAGTTCCGTCTACGCCGATGGACGACATTCCAATACCTGAACCGATAGTTTCTTCGATACCCGTAGGTACCACGATTGAACCAGTTCCGGCAGTATTGATGTATGATCCCGATGATGTAATGAGCGATGATCCTGCAATGATGGATGATCCTGCAATGATGGATGATCCCGCGATGTATGATCCCGCAATGATGGATGATCCTGCAATGATGTATGGTCCCGGATTAATGTATGATCCCGCAATGATGGATGATCCCGCAATGATGTATGATCCCGCAATGATGGATGATCCCGCGATGTATGGTCCCGCAATGATGGATGATCCCGCATATGAACCGTATCCTGCAGATCCAGCAGGGATTTCACTAGACACCATTGCTCCATAGGCAGGCAGACTTGAGTTTTTCTCAAGCATCCGCACCTGCAGATCATGCCTAGCAGACCTATAAGGTTCAAGGCGTTCAAGGCTCCATTGCTTTGGATGATGGGTACACTGTGTCTTCTAAACGCAAATCTACCTGCCCAGACTACCTTTTTCGTCAGCGGCGGAAATTTTTCCGCCCCCTACTACGACATTACTGACGAAACCGGAATCAGCGTGGACCTCACCAGTTATCCCTTTGAGCCCGGAAACACCTACTTATTCATGGACGTAGGTGTTTCCGGCGGTCATCCATTCATGATTGGAAATTTAGGCAGATCGCCAAGCCCGCATGTTTCCGGGGGTCCATTGTCTGGTGCATCCGGACAAATATCTCTCACCATACCTGTTGGATTTTCTGATACTTTAATCTACTACTGCACCGCTCACGGTTCAATGGAAGCCCCGCTCAACGTTTCTCCCGCTCCTCTTGTTTCCACTCCTCCCCCGACTACCTTATTCGTCAGCGGCGGAAATTTTTCCGCCCCCTTCTACGACGTAACTGACGAAACCGGAATTAGCGTGGACCTCAACAATTATCCATTTGTGAGCGGAAACACCTATATGTTCGAGGATGTTGGGGTTTCCGGCGGTCATCCTTTTATGATTGGTGAATTCTACGGCGATACTTCGTCGGTTTACGTCTCAGGCTCACCATTGAACGGTTTTCCACCTGGTAATCAGCTTATCCTTAACATTCCCCAAGACTTTACAGGCAGTCTCCTTTACTATTGCATCTATCACAATGGCATGCAGTCCCCTTTGACTGTAGTGTCTCAATCCAATCCGCCTTACTCGGTTTACGAGATCTACAATTCGACGGAACTGCAGACCCTCACCGGACAACCCGGCCTCAACTTCGACGGACCCGACGGCGTACCCGGCACCACAGACGACCTGCCTCCCTATTTTGCAATTTATGACCTGAATGGTGTTCTCGCTCTCGAACCCGCCATGCCCATGGGATACGATCCCGCCAATCCCGGAGCGGAATTAGGACCCGATGGGATACCCGGCACCCCCGACGACGGCTACGAGTTCACTCCCGGAAACGACACCCTCGCTCTCGCCCCGCAATTTGCCACCGAGACCGACGTGTTGAACCATCTCGGTTTCGGTCTCCCGAACGTCCGCGGTGAAGTGCCCGGCTCCTTCCCGACCCAGGCACCGCCCCTGCCGGTTTACTTGCTGAATGAGAACGACCTCGGCTTTTTCGCTCAACCTTCGCCCACTGGGTCCTGGACCCCCGGTCCCTATGCGTTCACCGAGTCGTATGACCCGGCCTCGGGGCCTTATTATTCTGCGCTGTACCTCGAACCCGTGACCCTGCTCGGGCCCGGTCCAGACGGCGCTACCGGCACTCCCGACGACGAGTACGAATACACCGGCGAGAACGACGGGCTGATGGCCTATCATCCCACGCTCACCGACTTGCAGAGCAACCAAGGTCCCCAATTTGATGCTTTGGTACAGATCGGAGGCGTGCCCTATGGTTCCGATACGGAAGATCCCCCTTACTCGGTATACGAGATCTACAATTCGACGGAACTGCAGACCCTCACCGGACAACCCGGCCTCAACTTCGACGGACCCGACGGCGTACCCGGCACCACAGACGACCTGCCTCCCTATTTTGCAATTTATGACCTGAATGGTGTTCTCGCTCTCGAACCCGCCATGCCCATGGGATACGATCCCGCCAATCCCGGAGCGGAATTAGGACCCGATGGGATACCCGGCACCCCCGACGACGGCTACGAGTTCACTCCCGGAAACGACACCCTCGCTCTCGCCCCGCAATTTGCCACCGAGACCGACGTGTTGAACCATCTCGGTTTCGGTCTCCCGAACGTCCGCGGTGAAGTGCCCGGCTCTTTCCCGACCCAGGCACCGCCCCTGCCGGTTTACTTGCTGAATGAGAACGACCTCGGCTTTTTCGCTCAACCTTCGCCCACTGGGTCCTGGACCCCCGGTCCCTATGCGTTCACCGAGTCGTATGACCCGGCCTCGGGGCCTTATTATTCTGCGCTGTACCTCGAACCCGTGACCCTGCTCGGGCCCGGTCCAGACGGCGCTACCGGCACTCCCGACGACGAGTACGAATACACCGGCGAGAACGACGGGCTGATGGCCTATCATCCCACGCTCACCGACTTGCAGAGCAACCAAGGTCCCCAATTTGATGCTTTGGTACAGATCGGAGGCGTGCCCTATAGTTCCAATACGGAAGATCCGCCTTACGACGGATACGGTACGCCAGCCGATGGCATCGGTATGCCTGACTATGGATATGGCACGCCTGACGATGGCATGACTTCTCCCGACGACTCATATGGAACGCCTGATTATGGATACGCCACCCCGGACGATGGCATGACTTCTCCAGACGACGGATACGGTATGCCCGATGTTGGGTATGCTACCCCCGACTATGGATACGCCACTCCCGATGATGCGTATACAACGCCAGAGGACGGTATTCTTCATGTATACTACTTGGATGCTCCAGCTATCGAATATTTGGCTGATACATCTTCCGGATACGTCACTCCTCAAAACTATTCCTTTGTTGAAGTGATCAATTCCGACGGGTTTGCAGAGATCCAGATACCCATGATGTACTACAACGGAGTGACTTGGGAACAAGAGGCTGCTTTTACCTATCCTTCCAACCCATTGAATGTCTTCTCAATGCTTGATGTTGAGCAATATCTTGCCTCTCGAAACATCACTCCAATCAATTCTTTCAACGACGGACTTCAACTCCCGGATGAGGGTTACGGCACCCCCGACGATGGCATGACTTCTCCCGACGACTCATATGGAACGCCCGATTATGGGTACGCCACCCCGGACGATGGCATGACTTCTCCCGACGACTCATATGGAACGCCCGATTATGGATACGGTACGCCTGAGGTTGGATATGGTACGCCTGACGACGGATACTGGACACCCGATTATGGGTACGCCACCCCGGACGATGGCATGACTTCTCCAGACGACGCATATGGAACCCCCGACTACGGATATGGTACGCCCGATGAGGGAGTGAATTACCCTGACGATATTTACGGTACGCCGGATGAGGGTTATGAGTCCCCAGATTCGTCTACCGCATCCGGCTATGCCGATT
>CACMZN010000019.1 GCA_902618175.1 uncultured Verrucomicrobiota bacterium | reverse complement strand
TTTTACAGCGGTATTATTTTGCAAGCGCTTGGATTTCCAACGAATATGTTTACCGTTCTGTTTGCCATCGGCCGAACTCCAGGTTGGCTTGCTCATTGGCGAGAAATTGCTTTGACTGGGAAGAGAATTCATCGTCCTAGGCAAATTTACCAGGGGGAAAACCTAAGATCCTATTCTGCTTCCTCGGAGCGCTAGTTCTTGCCGTTTTGTTTTGAAGAGCCCGGCCCATGAGCAAGAGCCTCTTCGAACTGCATGCCGGTGGAGTTCTGAATGCCCTTGATCAATAACCAAAAGGCATACCCACTTACCACCATGCAGGGTAGACTTATGATAGGAAAGCTCCATCCCATCATTGTACCGACCTCGTCGTTGAATGATGATTTGTCCAAGGCAGGTTCCGTAGTCACGATCCATCTGGAAAGAAAGTAGTTCAGAACTGCACTCATTATGAAAGTCAATGCGATCAACCAAGTGCATTTTTTTAGAAGAAGATCAAAATTTTTTTTCGTGCCTCGTTCAATGAGCTTCTGATTGACTAAATCGACTTTGATGACTTCTGGATTGTAGAGAAAAAGATGAACCAGAGGTCTTTTTGTCTTCAGAGTGATCACAGTCAATATTCCAAGCAATGCAGGAAGCGCTGCCTCTTTTATTGCAAACATTCGAACAGTCGCACCTGGAATTAATCCTATACCACCGGTCAACAACGCACTTAGTGCGCCTAAGATTGAAATGAAATTCAATTTCTTTCTTTTAACATAGTCCCATATTCCATAACCAATCGGGAACGAAATCGCAATGACAAGCATTATGGAGGCAAGCAAGGTGGATTCTTGGGAAATATCCAGTTTCTTACTGAGAATGGGTCCAAACCAATCATTTCCTTTCCGGAGAAACAAAATCGGGAGAGCCAGATTAAAGCCTAAGTTTAGCCAAATGTTTTCTTTTTTAGCTGGTGCAATTTCAGTCATTGGCAGAGTATATAATCATCAACAATTGATTATGTCGCTTACAATATTCAAAAGATGAAAAGAATGAAGTGTTTGATTTCGGCGGGCCCAACTCGCGAATGGTTGGATCCGGTTCGGTTTATTTCCAATCCATCTTCTGGTAAAATGGGCTATGCATTGGCAAAAGCGGCGGCAAGTAGGGACATGGATGTTCATTTGGTGAGTGGTCCGACAGATATATTACCTCTGAAAGGAATCAAAATATCTTATGTTGAGACGGCTCTGGAAATGAATGCAGAAATGAACCGATCTTTTGAAGAATCAGAATTGATCATCATGGCTGCTGCAGTTTGCGACCACAGACCATTGATCCAAAGGAAGCAAAAACAAAAAAAAAAAGATGCCGTATCATCCATCGAACTGATTGAAAATCCAGATGTTTTGAAAGGAATGGGTAAAAGAAAAAGTTCATCTCAGGTGTTGGTTGGCTTTGCCGCAGAGACAGAAAATCATTTGGCGAATGCGAGGGAAAAAATCTTTGAAAAAAATCTCGATTGGATTCTTGTGAATGACGTTTCCTCAAAAAGTTCAGGCTTTCAATCTGATTTTAACAAAGTTACGATTTTATCAAAAAGTGGCGACGTTTTTGAATTTGATTTGTTGGAAAAGGATTCATTGGCAATGAAGATTTTGGACATCATCGAACCATGAAACCAAAGCCAAGCAAGAGTCCATTGGATAAGGTTCTGGGACGATTAGACGATTTGGATGAGGTAAATTTGGGAATATTAGTGCAGAGATTGGCTCGGGAACGAAAATTTCTCGAAACAGTCTTTGACGTAATAAGGGATGGAATTTTGGTTTTGGATGATGATGGTGTACTAACGTATTCCAACTTGCAGGGACGAAGATTGATCGGTTTGAAGGATGAGCAATCGGAAAAGTTGTTTCTTCATCGAGCGGCTCCTGAATTAGCCCGGGCTCTGGGGCTGGATCGTACAAAATTGGAACCTCATCCTGAAGTGATTGTTCGGGAAATGCACATTTCGTATCCGGAACATCGACAGATTCGTGTCTATGCGGTACCGATTGACGAGACCAGTATGCATGGGGATATAAAGAATAAAGTGGGAATGGCCATCATAATGACGGACGTCACCGAAGAAAAAGACAACCTGAAGGCTCAAATTGAAAGTGAAAAAGTATCAAGCATAATGGATCTGGCTGCGGGAGTGGCTCATGAACTTGGCAATCCACTCAATTCCATCAACATCCATCTGCAAGTGCTGAAGAGGGGTATGTCAAAAGCGGAAAAGTCGGAAAAATCCCTTTCGATCTGCATCAAGGAAGTGCAGAGATTGGATGGGATCATTTCACACTTTCTCAAGGCCATTCGACCAAGTGAACCGAACTTCAAGAAAATCAATCTCTTCTCCGTTATCGAAGAAACCGTTCGTCTTCGCGAAAAGGAACTAAGCGGCAGAAAAATTACCATCAGCGTGGAGGCTGGAGTGAGAGAGCCCCTCATTCGAGGAGACATCGAACAAGTCAAGCAGGTGTTTTTTAACGTCATTGGGAATGCGGTGGATGCAGTTTCCGAAGGTTCGGACATTCGAATCATAACAGGACTGGATGATACCCACGTCTTTGCTCAGGTAGTGGATCAGGGATCCGGTATTGGAAAAGAAAACATTTCCAGAGTTTTCGAACCGTATTTCACCACAAAGAAAAAAGGACACGGCATTGGTATGATGATAGTGCACCGAATCATGCGTGATCACGACGGTGAGGTGGGCATTGACAGCAAAGAAGGTTCAGGCACCATTGTAACTTTGAAATTTCCCAGAAAATCCATTCGTAGGCAATTGTTGGAATCAAATTCAGAGGGAATGGAGTAGTGAAATGAAACCGAATTTGTTGATTGTAGATGATGAGGAGCATACCCGGGAGGGACTGGAACTTGCCCTCGAAGATAAGTATGAGGTATTTCTTGCTTCGAGCGCAGAGGAAAGCTTCAATGCCCTGGAGGCTGAAAAATTCGAAGTTGTACTTACTGACTTGAGAATGTCGGGAGATACTGGAATGAAGGTGATCGATTTTGCCGTAAGTCATTCATCGAATCCCATTTGCATTATGATGACGGCTTATGGAGAAGTCGAGGTTGCCGTCGAAGCGATGAAAAGGGGCGCATTTGATTTTCTTTCCAAACCAGTGAATTTGGAAAAATTGGAGTTGCTCATCACCCGTGGTCTAAACGAAAGAAAATTGAAAAAGGAAAATCGTGAATTGCATCAAAGGTTGGACAAGACTTACAGTTTTGATGGAATTTTGGGAAAATCCCCGGCTTTGGAAAAGGTATTGGAACAGGTAAAGTTGGTTGGTCCTTCCAAAGCCACGGTCCTTATAACCGGAGAAACCGGGACTGGAAAGGAATTGATTGCCCAATCGATTCATCAAAACAGCGATAGATCCCGGGGGTCTTTTGTTCCGGTTCATTGCGCTGCCCTACCCTCCAATCTCCTGGAAAGTGAATTATTTGGTCATGAAAAGGGGGCTTTCACGGGAGCAAGCGAAAGACGAATTGGTCGTTTTGAATCAGCTCAGGGAGGAACCCTTTTTTTGGATGAAATTGGAGAGATTGATGCATCCACTCAAGTTAAGCTTTTACGCTTTCTTGAATCCAAATCCATCGAGAGACTGGGCAGTTCAAAAACCATTGAGGTAAATGCAAGATTGGTCTGCGCCACCAACCGGGATTTGTCGGTCATGATGAAAGAGGGAAATTTTCGTGAAGATCTCTATTACCGTTTAAACGTGGTGACGGTAGAACTTCCACCACTTCGAAAACGGGGAGAGGACGTTAATCTTCTGCTCAATCATTTTCTTAATCATTTCGCTGAGGAGAACAGTTTCGAAACACCCACGATCGATTCAAATGCAATTGATATCCTCCGCAATTACTCCTGGCCGGGAAACGTTCGGGAATTGCGAAATTTTTGCGAAAATCTAGTGGTCTTGAAAAGAGGTTCAAGAGTGAGTCCTTATGATCTGGATCCAAGATTTTCTTTACAGAATGATGAGTCCATGCCTTTCGAAATCCAATCCTCCACATCAAATTTATCCAAGGAAGAAAATGAGAAAAGACTATTGCGCAATGCATTGCTTCAGTCCAAGGGAAACAAAACCAAGGCTGCTGAATTGATGGGCATTAGTCGCCGGACCTTGCACAGGAAACTTATCGTTTGGCCCGAATTGGACATTAATTAGATCAACGCGACCTATGGCTGCTCGGGCTGGATTCGAACCAGCGACCAAGTGATTAACAGTCACCTGCTCTGCCACTGAGCTACCGAGCATACAAGAACACTCTTATGACGAATCTCTTTTGAAGTGTCAATCCAGAGGCGATCAAACAAACTTGAGTTCAATAACGAAAAAGGCTCCAGAGTGCCCGTGGTTATTGGTTTGTCAGGAAAACCTGATTAGAAAAAAAACCCAGTCCCTTTTGTGCTGTAAGGGACTGGGTATTTAAGGTCGATGCGGCATTGCCACTCCGCATCCAAAACAAGTCATATGATAATTTTTTGAATAACTTGAAAGATAATATCAATTTCCCTCTAAAATAGAACAGGGAGCACTTAGAAACTGCTTGTTATGCCGAATGTAGCATGGACTGGTGCTCCCACAGTTGCCTGATGAGTAGAGTGAGATGTTGGGAAATATAGCTCATCAGTAAGATTTTCAATATTAACTTGTAAAAGTGTGTTTTCTGAAAGAGCGAAGACAGCTCCAACATCTACTCTGGTGTAATCGGGTAACACTGGAGTGGATGATGAGCCAATTTGACTTTCTCCCTGATAAATGACACCTAAATTAGCTGATAAGCGGTCTGAAATCATGAAATTATTCCAGATAGAAAACATATCTTCAGGAGCCTCTCTCAGCCTAGAACCTGTTTCGTCTTGTGCATCAAGACTTGTGTAGCCAGCACTCATAAACCAATTTTCAGTAAGCAACCCTTGAAGTTGAATTTCGTAACCTGTTGTGTCAGATTTTTCCATGTAACTGGTCTCACCACCATCATCTGTAGCTGGTTTGTTGGCTTCGATTTGAAAGATAGAAGCCGCTAGACTAAGATTGTTTGAGAAATTCCACTTTATTCCAGCTTCCAAATTTTCAAATGTATTAGGATCAAGTTTTGCATTTGTAGTGCTAATACTGGCATACTGATCTCCAGATTTAGGTTGATAAGCTTCACTATAACTGGCGTAGAGAGAGGTATTATCTGATAAATCAAACACCAAACCAAAAACCGGTGATATCGTATCGTCTGAATCAGTCGCAGTTGTGGTTCCATAGACATCATATTCGAATTTGTCGAATCTTGCCCCTAAAATTAAATCTAAGGAGTTCGAAAGGTTAATTTCATCTTTTAGATAAAACGACAAGATTGAAACATCCGCAAAAGTCTCATCTTTTTGGTCACTTGTGTAATTGTTTGAGATAGAGGTTAATATATCTGTGTCTCCGATTGATCCGGTTCCAAACCCACCCTTTAGGTAACTCCTTGAAAGAGCAAAAACTGCTTCATCCTCACTTCCATCAGTTGTTGGATCAAAGTCCGCGTTGTATCTGTCGTTATCATTTGCGATATCAACATACTCTGTACCAACAATAATATTGTGTATCAAACTACCTGTCTCAAATTCCCCTACAACCTCGTATGAAAAGATTGCACTTTTGCGTTTTGTTGTATCAACATAACCATCCAGCTCAATAGGTAGATCAACTGTAGTAAAACCCTGCGTAGCCGAACTAAAGAATCCGGAAACATAAACGTTACTGTATAGCTTGTCATGGTCACTATAAGATGCGAGTAAGCGGCCAGAGAATTTATCATTAAGCTCATGATTGTAAATTGCTCTTACAATATGTGCTTCATGGGTGGAGAAATTATCCGTAGAATCAGCAAAAACATATTCTTTCAAAGATTCTACTGGCCTACCATCAGTTCCGGTTGGTATGCCACGATCAATAAATCGTTCTTGATTGAGAAATTCATATGACAAATCAAGTGTACTTTCACCTATACTAAGCTTCATGGTAGGATTAACTCCAAAAGAGTCGCCGTAATAAAAATCACGATGATTTTCGAGATTTTCGCCAAACATATTAATCCTAAATGCTCGATTTCCACTGAATTCAAAATTGTTGTCTAGCTGAAAATTTAATTCTCCAAAGGTGTCAACACTTGCGGCTAAGGAATTAAAACTTTCCCCAAATTGTGCTTCTTTTGTTACTCGATTAATGATACCATAGGTACCTCCAAAGCCTGAAAGAAGAGCATCTGAACCTCTGATGACTTCAATTTGTTCTATATTGTAGAGTGGACGATAGTACTGAACGTCGTCGCGAATCCCATCACGATAAAAATCCTGGGTGGTACGCATCCCTCTAATTACAGCTGCATCACGGTGACCTTCTCCTTGCGAGTTGTTGACGCCCGGAGTGTAATCGATTATGTCTCCGACGCTTTTAAGGCCTTGATATTTAATTTGCTCTCCAGATACGATGGTGATGCTTTTTGGAGTATCTTCTAATGCAAGTGAAGTTTTCATACCCGAAGACAAGGCCGGTGCATCTGCGTTCGAACCCACAACATTCAATGGAGAAAGTTCAGGCTTATTATGATCGTCTCCATGAACATCGAAAGCAAGCGATGCGGAAGCTAAAAGAGCGACTAATTGAGTTCTGTTCATTTTTTGGGTGAGGTTTTTGGTTTTGTTATAACAATGAGAATGAGACCCAATCTCAGTGATATTGAGACTCATTCTCATCAAACCTTTTTGGCTGTCAATTTCTTAATCAAAAAAATTCATTCCCTGAATGCATTTGACCCCCTCTTGCCTTTGAACTTTAAGATAAGCTAGCTCCTGTAGTTCAATGGATAGAACATTGGTCTCCGGAACCGAAGATCTGGGTTCGACTCCCAGCGGGAGCGCCATCATAAATAGGATTTCAAGCGTTTTAATTTACTCGTGTAAGGAATTTTTTAGTAAATGATGGAAATTTGCGAAGAACATAGGAACGCATGAAAAAATATTTTTAGTTAGTTTTGGTGTCTCTTTTGTTTTGCAAAAAGAATATTTAGATTACAGGCATACATGACTGAGATTCGAAATCAGTTCTGTTTTGGCTTGCCTACAGTCTCCAGTAATCTCGTTAGGTAAAAGGTAAGTCGTCGTAACTCACTCGAAAATTCCTAAATAGGAAAAAATTTTTGGACTCAAACTGTAAAACTTATTTTCGTAAAAATAAAAAGTCCCAATTAAAACCGAATATTAGCTTAAGAAATTAGAAATTAAAATTTGTAGTCTACACCGACAGTGATGGAATCATAGATGTAATTTCCACTAACTCCTGGAGAGATGATTTCAGAATCAAATGAGGCAACCTCATATTTTGCCGTCACATCGTAAACTTCGCTGAATGCATATGAAATTGGTATATTGAAAAAAGTGCCGTCTCCACCTAGTCCGAAATCTACCTGATATAAAGAAGGTCTAATCGTCAATTTTTCCAACTTAAACTCAAATCCTAAACCGGGGGCAAATGAAGTCTCTGAAACATCACCAACACCTGAAATTTCGAATTCACCTTTAGCAAACCCTATGTCTGCAAAAAATATAAAGCCAGATAAATTTACATACGGTCTCAAACCACCACTTATTTTAGTAACATCTGACTCAGTCCCGGCTAGACCTTCTAGACCTTTACCAATAGTGGCATCGATCAATATATCAAAACCGTATTTGTCTTTGGATGTGATGTTAAAATTTCCGTTGAGTTCAACACCCAATCCATCCCATTCACCTTTAAGACCGTCAATCTCCATTCCCACATTTGTTTGACCGATCTTGAATCCTACGGAATAAGTTCCAATAGAACTGGCGAAGACAACACTTGGTAAAAATAGTAAAAAAACAAAAAATCTCATATCTTTAGAAGGATGACCCTAATTTATTAAACTTTTTGTTGTTTAGATCAACCTTATTTAGATTAAAACGCTTCTTCCTCGAATTAGGAACCGTTTAAGTATATTTCGATTCTGCACAGTTTTAACTACTAAAGATGATAATTCTATGATTGAGTAGCTTCTTCTTTGCTATGGTACTGGGACATCGATTGTGAATTTGAATCTCCAGTTCATGCTTTTGGGCGGTTTAATGGTTTTTTTCATGTCACGAAACTTGTACTTTCCGGAACCGAAGATCTGGGTTCGACTCCCAGCGGGAGCACCATATTGAATATCATCTTTTTCTTTGGAGAATTTCAGTATCTCATTATAATGAAGAGCATGAACTTATCTTCTCTGGACCAGTTGAATGAGAAATTAGAAAATCATTCGATCTTTTCCAAAATCAATTCCATCGCTCAATTAGTAACTTTTATGGAGCATCACGTCTTTGCGGTTTGGGACTTCATGTCACTACTAAAAAAACTTCAGTTTGACCTCATACCCTTGGGTTCTCCTTGGATACCGAATCCGAACGGTAACTTGGTGCGTTTCATTAATGAAATTGTGATGGAAGAAGAGTCGGATCAGATTCATGGTTCCGGAGATGGATTGGAGTTTGCCAGTCACTTCGAGATCTACCTGAAAGCGATGGAAGAAGTCGGAGCCAACACGGAAGTCATGACTTCATTCCTTTCGCTCGTCAAATCCGATGGATTGGAGAAGGCCATGCAACTTAGTGAAATTCCCAATCCATCCCTCAATTTTATGAACCATACCTTTGAATTGATTGAAAAGGGAAACCCTCATCAGATCGCAGCATCTTTTGCCTTGGCAAGAGAGAGCATTGTTCCATTGATGTTTCAAAGGATTTTGGATCAATCAAGTCTTTCCTCTGATGAAGTTCCTGTTTTCCGATATTATTTGGAAAGGCATGCCCACCTGGATGGTGAACATCATGGACCGATGTCTCATCGTTTGTTGAAGACCATGTGCGGTGGTGATCCTGTTAAGGAATTTGAAGTGATCGAACAGGCCAAGCTGAGCTTGGAGGCGCGAATCACTTTCTGGGACGAGGTACTTGCTTCCATGCCCCACTCCACCGTTTCAGAAGTTTTGTCTTCTTCCTAAACAAGCTCGATTTCAATAGTGAACTCGTCCCTTCCTGAAGGTGGAACTAGGCGTGTGGTATTATTCTCAGGTGCATTGGGAGGTGACATCCAGGGTTCGATGCAAAAATAGGGTGCCCCTGTCTTGGTCCAGGTAACGAATGTTAAGCGAGAGCCTACTGCGGCTCCACCGACCTCAGATATTCTCAAGGTTTCCTCCCCGTTGAGCAAAGAAATTTCTGCCTTGGGATATTCCAGTTCGTAAAAAATTTTGTTGATCAATTCTTTGTCGCCTAGTGAATAGCCATTTTCTTGGATTGGCTTTTTTTCAAGCATTCCTCCTTCCATGTATTGAAAGGATTTCTTTGACTTAATCATGACTTGGTGATCATCCAGGGACAATCCCTTCCTCCAAGGAACTTGAAAGTATGGATGTAATCCAGCGGACCACGGGATCGGTTCTCTTCCTTCGTTTTCCAGGATGAGGCTGATTTGAAGAGTTAATTCGAGGAAATGATAGATGACTGAAAAAGTGTATTCGTAAGGGTAGAATTTCTTGGTTTCGTTTTGGGGAACCATTACCGCTTCGAATCCAGCCACATCAATGGAGCGAATTTCAAACGACATGTCACTTGCAAATCCATGCAGGGGCATGGGAACTATTTCACCTGAGTCAAGTTTCCAATGATTTTCTCTCCCTTCATGATAGCATTTTCCAGCAAAGGGAAAAAGGATGGGAATGCCTCCTTGTACCTTTTGCATTTCCAAATTATGATTCTCTTCGGGCCAATGAATTACGTCACGCACTGAACCATCGCTCATGTTGACGTGCCAATTAAGCAACTTCGCGCCTTGTTCCGGAGAAACCAGAAAGGTCGATGGACCGACATCCCATCTTCTGATTTCATGGTTTTGATATTTTACCCGCTCCATATAATATCAAGTGGCTTTTCTTTCCTGTTTGCGCAATGCCATTTATGCTCCAGAATAATAAAGTTATCCTCATATGACTCGTTTGCTTTCCATTTTCCTTGTTTTTATCCTCCAATCATCAACCGTTGTTTCCGAAGATGATTCAAATCTCACAGTTGCAAACGAAAACAACCAGTCGGTCGAAAACCTGGCAGACAGGGATTTTTCCGATCTTGCATATGTCATTCCAATAAGGGATCAAATTGGTCCGCCGATCTTGAGTATTTTAAGGAGAGGTTTGAAATCTGCAATCAATCGAAACGCAAAGGTTGTCATTCTCGATATGGATACGCCTGGAGGAGAACTTGGGGTAACATTGGAGATCATGCAGGAAATCATTGAAGCCATAGAACGTTTCGACGGATCAGTCATAACCTACGTAAACAAAGAGGCGATCTCTGCGGGAGCCTACATAGCTATTGCAACCAGTGAGATTGCCTTTTCTCCCATGTCTCAAATCGGAGCCGCGGAGGCGGTCAGCGGAGGGGGTGGGAACATTGATTCTTCGATGAAACGCAAGCTTAATTCTTATTTGAAGGCCAAAATCAGAAATTATGCTGGTGATTACCGGTACCGAGGAAAAGTTATGGCCGCAATGATGGACGCCAATGAATCCTTGATCATAGAAGGACAGCCCCTTTTAGCAAAGGACGGGTCGGAAATCAAAAAAATGGGCGAATTGCTTACTTTGACAGGTGAAGAGGCAAGTCAGCTATATGGGGAACCTCCACAGCCACTTCTTGGGATTGGAATTTTTCAGAATATCGAGGAATTGCTCGATGAGAAATTTGGTTCTGGAAATTACAGCATAGATCGAATGAAAATAAATTGGGCTGAAAAAACAGGACTTTGGCTGAATGGAATCGCACCCATCATTCTGGGAATTGGTATGGTTTGCCTATTCATTGAATTCAAGACCCCCGGGTTTGGTGTATTTGGAGCCCTTGGAATCATTCTGCTCCTCATTTTCTTCGGCTCCAAGTTTGTCGCCGGACTTGCTGGACAGGAGGAATTGTTAATTTTTCTTATAGGTGTTTGCCTGATAGCTGTGGAAGTTTTTTTGGTTCCAGGATTGATCCTGCCAGGCATTTTAGGTCTCGCGATGATGATTGGAGCAATCTTTTGGGCAATGGTAGACGTCTGGCCAACGCAAGACTACAACTACGATTTTAGTAACTTCCGCACACCAACATGGGAGCTTTTACAGGCATTTGGCGTCGCTGTCATTCTAGGATTGGCCACTTCGAAAATTCTTCCTCGTACCTCTTTGTGGGGTCGTATGGTTTTGAGTGAAACCGTAGGTGGTTCAACCAAGGTTTTGAACTCGGATAATCCGGTCAGCGGAGCAATGGAAGCAACTTTAGGTCAAGAGGGAAAATGTGTATCGGAACTATTCCCAAGTGGAGAAGTCGATATTGGCGGCAGACGGTATGATGCCAGAAGCAGATTGAGTAAGATTGAAAAAGGAGAGAAAATCCGAGTGGTGGAAATTTCCGATTTTGGGTTAGTCGTGGAGAAAATCAATTCATGACTGAAATTTTGCTCTGTGTTTCATTTGCCTATTTGCTCATCGGACTCGAAGCGGTGGTACCTGGCGGAATACTTGGTCTTTTGGGCTTTTTCGCAATCCTTGCATCCGCTTATTTTGCATACCTCGAATACGGTGGTTGGTTTGCTCCAACCTTGACCTTTCTCATAAGCGGGATGGGGGCAGTTGCCTTGCTGTTCATCGAATTCAAATGGTTGTCAAACAGTGAATTTGGGAAAAACCTCTTTCTTGATTCAACCAGTAAAGGACAAAGCAACGCATCCATTTCAAATGAGGCATTGATTGGTCAGGATGGTGAAATTCTGACGGATCTTCATCCCGAGGGCATGATTTTGGTGAACGGAAGGACCTACGATGCGGTGAGTGAAGATGGCTTCTTGTCAAAGGGAACACGTATCACAATTTCCGGCAGGGATGATTTTCGAGTAAGAGTACAGAGGTTTCAAAACGTCACGAATGTTTGACCAACACTCATTGATCAGACAAAATTCTAACACCAACCCAAATTATATATGATTGAATTGATTATCATTGGAATTCTACTGGTCATCGGACTCGTCGTTTCACTCGTCATCATCTCCTTCTTCAGCACTTGGCTGAAAGCTTATCTTTCAAAGGCTAAGGTCAGCTTTGCGACCCTTCTTGCAATGCGTCTGAGAGGAGTTCCAGTGGGATTGATCGTGGACGCCCGGGTAACTGCAGTGAAAGCCAGCCTTCCTTTGAAAACTGACCAATTGGAGGCACATTTTCTTGCGGAAGGAAATGTCGTTCAAACCGTTCAAGCATTAATTGCAGCATCCAAGGCAAATATCTTATTGAGTTGGGACCGAGCTTGCGCAATCGATCTCGCCACCAGAGGTACTACAAAGTCTGTTTTGGAAGCCGTACGAACTTCCATAAATCCGAAAGTGATTGATTGTGTGATTGAGGGACGAGAAACCATTGACGGCGTGGCCAAGGACGGTATTCAGGTTAAAGTCCGGGCACGGGTAACCGTAAGGAGCAATTTGGATCGTTACGTGGGAAGCGCTCAAGAAGAGACCGTTATTGCCCGGGTGGGAGAAAGCATCGTTTCCACGATTGGTTCATCCGAAAACTATAAAGTTGTTCTCGAAAACCCAAATTCCATAACAGAGAAAGTATTGGATAGGGGTTTGGATCAGGGGACTGCTTTCGAAATTCTTTCGATTGACATCGCAGACGTTGATTTAGGGGAAAATAGAGGTGCCGCCTTGCGATCATCGCAGGCTTCTGCGGACAAGGAAGTTGCACAAGCACAAGCAGAGATTCGTCGAGCAGCGGCAGTTGCTCTCGAGCAAGAGAACAAGGCAAAGGTGCAGGAAATGCAGGCAAAGTTGGTGGAAGCAGAGGCTGAGATTCCTTTGGCGATGGCGGAAGCCTTTCGAAGTGGCAACCTTGGAATCATGGATTACTATCGTATGAGAAACGTTCAATCAGATACGGAAATGAGAGACAGCATATCCAAGGGCGTTGATTGATGGTAAGTTTCTGATTCGATTGTATACCGAATATTGAAAAAAAATGCCCGATTTACCCCTTGATACTTTAATAATCCTAGGCTTGGTGTTTGCTTCCATAGTTGGGAGGTTCTTCAAGAAAAGGGATGGTGCAAGCGATGCCGAAGTTGATGAGCCAGCCAAAAAAAGTCAAAAAAATGAAGAAGGTCTGCAGGAACTTCTAAAAAAAGCTTGGAAGGAAGCCACAGGAGTACCTTCTGATTCTCAACCAGTTGAAAGACCACCATTCATTCCGACTGAAAAAACTATCTCAAATCAAATTGAACAACGATTGGATTCGGATCATACGCAAGGGTTAAAGAAGTCAAGGGAGAATGTGCCCAGTGGAATCCATCAAAAACCGCCCCAAGGCAAAAGAAAAGCACACAATGTTTCTTTTCAATGGGTGAAGCAAGATTTGAAAACTTCCCGAAGTTCATTGAAAAAAGCAATCGTGACTAAAGAAATTTTGGAAAAACCAGTATCCCTGAGAAATTTCAGCGAGTAGGTTTTTCTTTTTTCCTTTTTTTACTCCCTTCCTGCTTAGTCTTAAGACTGATATTCAGATCCACTTGAATACACTTTTGGTTCCATTCGCAGGTGCGTGGGAATTTGCATCTCCCGAATTTACAAGGTTTCAAATCTGTGGAATCATTCACGATATGCATATGTATGTTTCGCCTCATAATGATCTGGGACAAGATTCACATCAATGCTTAAGCCAATAAAAAACAATTCACTGGTAACAGAGAGAGACCTAAAGAAATATGCTGATGATTCCATGTCCTTGACCTTGTGGTTGGATGAGAAAAGTGGCATTCTTGCATTTGAACTGGTTTTCGATCTTCTTATCGATGAATGGGCTTTTATCTGCCATGCAAACGGCAAGCGAAGGTATGTTCGAATTGATCCTTCCTCTCGTAGAAATGGAAGACCCCAGAAGCAAACAATCTTGGAGGAGGAATTTGAAATGCCGTACTCAAGAATCATGAAATTCTCTCAGGAATCCGAACAAATTGCTAATCAGGAACGGAAATTCGTACTATCTGCCTTGGAGGATTTTTTTCATGCCAAGTTGTAATTGACCCAAAGGAATTCTTGCCTAAGGAATTATGATTTTAAATGTCGATTTCCCTGATGCGTTTGTTGTTTTTAACTCTAATATCCTTATTTTGCATGCAAATTGCTTTTGGACTAAGCGAAGATATTTTCATTAAGAAAGAAAATGGAAAACTCATGGTGTACGACGGTAAAAAGTTGTTCACAGAATATGTGTTTGATGACGATGATCGGGCAAAACCTGTTCTTTATCCAATTTACGGTCCTACGGGAAAGACCATGACAAGAAAATTCCCTTTTGAACAGGAAGTATACGGCGAGGACACGGATCATCCCCATCATGCATCCTTATGGTTTTCACACGGGAATGTGAATGGTGTGGATTTTTGGACTAAGGGAGAAAACAAAGGTAGTATCATACATCAAGAATTTCTAGAAATTGGGAAAAACACCTTTACTTCCCTTAATCTATGGAAGGATGGAGAAGGAAAAACCGTTTGCCAGGACACGCGAACCATTTCCTTTCATTCCATCGATTCGAAAAACAATGCGATTGATTTCAGTGTGACTCTGCAGGCTTCCGTTGAGGACGTTATCTTTGGTGACACAAAGGAAGGAACCATGGGAATACGAATTCGACCCGAGCTTCGCTTGCAAGGAAAAGTTGCGAGAGGATCCTCGGTGAACAGCGAAGGAGTTGTCGGTAAGAATATCTGGGGGAAGCGGGCTTCATGGCTCTCTTATTGGGCGAAAGTGGAAGAAGAGGAATTGGGCATTTCCATCTTTGATCATCCATCCAATCCCAGACACCCGACTTGGTGGCATGCCCGGGATTATGGTTTGGTTGCGGCCAATCCATTCGGACTCAAACATTTCGAACCAGAATCAAACTATGAAGGCGGAATGAAATTGAACAAGGGAGAGGAATGCACTTTCAGGTACCGATTCCTCTTTCATGTTGGGGATCCAAAGAATGCCGAAGTTTCCCTAAAGTATTTGGAGTGGTCAAAGGAATAGGTGAGACTTGAGAAGTTCGACTCAAGTTCCACATCCTCGCATTTAAGCAATCGGACTTGGCTTTTTTGCTTAAGGAAATCAGATGAGCTTTTTTATTGGCAGGAAATATGATTGCAATGAATAAAAAGCAAAAGGGCAGCAACTATTCCAATCATCAAAAAACCCAACCAATACCGATCTTAAAATGATTACCGTTTCCATGATCTATGATTCCTTGATGGTCAATGAAGTCATGTTTCCATTCAATTCTAGAGTGGATCGTATCGTTGTGATTAAAATAGAATGCAGGTCCTGAACCTAGAGTTCTGGATTCATCATCTTCTGCATGAAAATCCGTTTCCCAAAAAATCGATCCATTTGAGTTCCGAGTTTCGAAATTATATCCAAAATCCAAAGAGGAATGTATCTCGGCTGGTCTAATTCCATCAAAAATCCACCAACCCGTACCAATTCCAAAAAAGTAATTTGAAGTCTCAAATTCGTATCCAAAACCCAGTCCACTCCCAAACTCCTTGTAGTAAAAGTCGTAATCATCTTTCTGGGATAAAGGAATCCTCAACATCGGTTTGAATGTCCACGAACCGCTTTTTCCGTCTAAATTGAAATATTTCTTCAGGGGAAGAGAAAGGTTCAGATCTCCCCATCCACTGTCTTTTTGAATTAATTTTCCACCCGATGAGTCTGGCAATTCTCGTTCTGCACCCAATACGTAGGGCAACTTAGCTATGATTCGAATTTCCTTTTTCCAAGTGTACACTCCTTCGAGATGCATAATGTTGACCTCTTCGGATAAGCCTTCGAAAAGCTTTCTGCTTCCAATCAGCAAGTCGGTCTCATTGATGTATTCATAATGGACCTGAAAGCCCCATCCTCCGGACCAGCGGGGCATCATATTCATTACCGGGTCATCTGCTTGAGCAATATCCACATAAAAACATATCTTCAGCAAGATACCCCAGCAAAGGAAGTGTTTCTTCAAGACTTTAACTAATCCTGAGTGTAGTGGACTATTTTTGCGGATGCATCATGTTTATAACGGTGAGCATCCAAATGACCATCATGAAGCTTGTATTCTTCAATGGCGATGTATCCGGCGTCCTCGACTCGTTCAATCAAATCTTTTTGATCGAGCGATACATCATCAAGAAGGGCAATTGTAACGAGTTGCGTCTCTGGATTGATATCGATGCCTTGCTTGAATCTACTCACATCAACTCCATCCATTTTAGAAAGATTTTTACGAATTCCAATCGCACAAGAAGGACACACCAATCCTTGAACGTAAATTAAGGTAATTTGCGAAGATTCCGTGAGAACATTTTTTGCAGCAGCCAACCTAACCTCTATTGACGCCTCCTTCTTGTCGTCTTCGGCAAAAAGGGAAAAGGTGAGCGTGATAAGGATTAAAACACTCCTAAAAGGTAAATGGGAATTCACACATTTAAAATAAAAAGAACTTAGTTGATTTTCAAGTAATTTTGAGGAATTTTAAAACAAAAATTTTCAAATGTACTTTTAATTTTTCGCTTTTCGATTCAAGCGAGGAAGTATGACCATTCCCCATACGATGAAACCCAGTGTATGATGAATCCATTTTTTGCACTACCTGTTTTTCCATAGTTTCGGGCTGTTGGTATTACTTACCCAACTGTCCGGAAGTATCTTTTCTAAAAGAAAGTTTTTTTATTTTATCTTTAACTGGTTGTAGTGCCTTGCCTCTCAGTCGTTCTTTGTTTTTTGCGATGTCAAACCAAATCCTAGACATCATCTCCACTCGTTTAGGATTTTTTTCCGACAGGTCTGTCAATTCGGTTCGATCATTCTCCAGATCGTAGAGTTCCCATCTACCTCCTTTTGCCGAAACAATTTTCCATCTTCCTTGCCTCAAGGCTCGGTCAGATCCGAAGTGGAAATAGAGGTTTTCGTGTCCTTTTCTTTCCCTATCCAAAAAAACGGGAACAAGAGACTTGCCTTCCAAAGGATCAATGAATCGATCATTAATCTTTTTGGGATATTTTGCACCACTAAGATCAATGAAGGTAGCCATAAAGTCGATCAAATGACCAGGTTGATGTGTTATGCTTCCTGGTGTGGCTTTCAATCCTTTTGGCCAATGTACAATCAGAGGTGAAGAGATTCCACCTTCGTGCTGATTTTGTTTGTAAAATCGAAAAGGCGTGTTGCTCGCTTGTGCCCAAGAGGCGTCATAAGTCCAATATGAGTTTGGATTCCAGGGCTTGAGATTTCGCCCCGTCGTTCTTTCAAAGGGACAACCGCCATTATCAGAGCAAAAAAGAAAAAGGGTGTCATCGAAAACTTTTCTTTTCTTCAAAACTTCAATGATTCGACCGATATTTTCATCCATGATATCTACCATGGCGGCAAAAACTTCCATGCGATCTGCTTCCCATTCCTTTTCTGATTCGTTGAGTGAATTCCAAGCTGGAATGTGATTGGCTCGGGGCGAAAGTTTAAATTTTGGAGAAATTAAGCCGGAGGCCAGTTGTTTTGCATATCTCTTTTTTCTTACTTCATCCCATCCAACATCATAAATCCGGTTGTATTTCTTAACGGTAGATTCTGGAGCCTGAAGTGGATAGTGGGGGGCGTTGAAAGCAATATAAAGTAAAAAAGGATCGGAATTTTCTGATATTTTTCCTTCTCTAATGAAATCCAAGGCAAAGTCAGTAATGGCATGCGTCGTGTAAAAAGATCTTCCGTTAAGGATTTCAGGAATCTTCCATTCTTTTCCATCAAGTCGAAATGAGTTGTCTCCGGTAAAAAAATTACAGGCACCGGAGAGGTGACCCCAGTAGCGCTGAAATCCAAAATCAGTAGGTTGCTTATCAAGATGCCACTTACCGGACATCCAAGTCGAATAGCCAGCCGATTTAAGTACTTCCGCAATAGTGGCACCGCGCCTTAGGCTTGCCGAACCAGCCTGATCACAATATAAACCGGTGAGCAGGGAAACCCGCGAGGAGTGACATTTAGCGGTATTGTAAAATTGACTGAAGCGGAGACCGTTCCAAGCTAACTGATCGAGATTGGGTGTCTGTATTTCGGATCCGTAGCAACCCAGATCCGAAAAGCCCAAGTCATCCGCCATGAGTAGAACGATGTTTGGACTTTTAGCTAGTGAAGAGAAAAAAGGATATGTAAGCATTAATAAAGCTCTGAGAATATTCATGAAATATTTATTTAATTTTAATTATTGAGAAGGTAAACGATGTTTGATAAGAGAAGTTTATGTTCTGGAAAAAGCTGCGTGATTGCAATTCTGACTATTCGATTCATTTGATTCGATTTTTCGCCAGGCTCAAAATTTGGTCATTGGATGATGACTTTTTAAGGAGCCTTTTGTTACTGTTATGATTGAAGGAATCGCAGATTCTATGTGATCATTTTGATTATCTGGCACATTTAGCGCAACTTTGCGGAGAGTTTTGGATTCAACGAACGAAAGCTCTATGTATGTGTGCGTCAGGTCTTTTACATTTAGCTTCTCTTTTGGGGTAATCACCAACATAATTTCTTAATGTCGTCGGTTGAATTTTTACTTGTCATTTTGTATGAGCGTTTAATGTTCTATTTTATTTAAATATAATCTTATACTTAAGAGTCTTTATTTAATTAAATTTGTTCATTTTCTTGCAAATTGATTCATGATTCATCACATGTATTCATCAACTTTGCTCGTTTATTTCAGGAAGAGTTATCACATCAATGCACAAATTTCTATTATCCATCAGATGCAATATTGTCATTGTCAGTAAGAAAATTGCGATGGATTTCAGACTCGTGTCTATTTCGAAATTGTAACCATTGATTCACTCATGGAATCGTCATGGTTAAGAAATTATATCTGTCATAAATCTTATTGTGTGAAGTTTAGTGTCCATAGAGTTCAGTCCGCCATATTTAATTTTACTCATTCCTTCACATCCGTTAATCTTCTTCGCACACATGACCAATTTGCATTGTTTGATTGGAATCCATTTCGTTTTCTTTGAAGAAAAGTAGTAAGTTGGTCTTTTTTCAAGTGATGAGAAGTATCAATGTTTTAAAGATCCGAGAATTTTTGCCCGAAGAGTAAGGGTAAGTCCAGGGTGGTTTTATCCCAGTTGCCATACCTTTGTCTATGGAAATTCCAGCTCACCCACCAACCCCATCAAAGTAGTAACCATTTCCATTGGATGGGGGGTATAATCATTATCTTCCCTTTTTTCCATGGTGTCGTCCATTTGATACCAGCTCTTTCCGTTTAAGGAGAAGAGTAAGGAACAACCTGCGGGTTGGCTGGCGCAGCAAATAAAAGTCGCTGACCATGTCGGAAAAGGTAACTGCTTGGTAATCTATGCGAATAAGCTAAAATTTGAAGGTATCGAACCTGAATTTTGGATTCATTTAAGAAGAAAACTGGTAACCATGATCGTTCATATGGATAAAGTTGATATGGGTCATGCTTCGGCTGAATGCGAAGAAGGAGAGGAAAGCATCAGACGAACAGAGGAACTAAGATTTTAATAAATACTTTATTTTTCGTTTCTAAGTCGCTTCTTGTATTCAGGCCTGTTCTTCCAGTCGGAGAAATATTTCTTGTATTGAGGGACCTCAGTCCAAAAAATTCGAGGAGGTTGGTCCATTACCTTTTTTTCGGCGTAATCCAGTCCTTTGACGCTATCTGAAATTGATTTTCTAGCAGCAAGGAGGTGAGAACGAAGTTCTTTGGCTCTCGAGTGATTGGGACGAAACAGATCATTGCTTTCGGATGGATCAAGAGAGAGATCAAACATTTCCAACTTGCGCCGGTCACCCAGCGGTTGAGATATCAACTTCCATTGATTGTCAATCACCGCCATTCGCCCTCTGCTGCTGAAAACCAGGGGTTTGGATCTTTCTTTCAACGCCTCCCCGAATAGAGGCATAAGGCTTTCACCATCTATAGGGTAAAGCATGGATTTTTCAGGTAAGTCCGCTATCTCCGCGATCGTGGGAAAGATATCCACTGCTCCAGCTGGGTAGGAAGTAATCCGAGGATCATTTATTTTTTCGGGCCACTCGACAACAGCTGGAACTCGCAGGCCTCCTTCATAGAGACTGCCTTTGAAATCTCTCAAAATTCCTGTGGTGGATGGCTCTATTTTGGGCAATCCTCCATTGTCGCTGCAAAACCATAGAAGAGTTTCTTTTTCCACTTTCATTTTCCTTAAACCCGACCTCAGTGTTCCAATGCTTCGATCCATTGCTCTTAGTTCCGAATAATGAGCTTTGGAATTTGAATTCAAACTTTGAAAGTGTTTTTCATCTTTCTTGAGAGCCATCCATGGGCTATGTGGCGTACCGTACCAAATGACGGCCAAAAATGGCAGATCCGCCTTTACTTGATTCTCGATGAACCGAAGAGATTCTTTCACAATGATCTCAGAGGAGTCTCCCAAAAATTCCTCAATTTTTCCTTCGCGGCTCATGAGAGGATTTAAATCAAAATAATTGCTGACAGAGAGCCATTTTTGAAAACCAAAGTCACTTGGACCGTTTGGATACTTGAACAAGATAGGCACGCCGGGACCCCTTAACCCGTTAAGATGCCATTTACCAAAGTGACCTGTTGCATATCCCTTTTCCCTTAACGCTTGCGGAAGAGTTCTTTCCTGTTTTCTCAGGGCATACCCATGATCATAGACTCCCGTGCGGTCATGGGTTCGTCCCGTCAGAATGGTTGCCCTCGTAGGAGAACAAACGGGACCGCCGGCATAGAAGCGATCGAACCTGAGTCCGTTGGAAGCCATTGCATTCAAATTTGGCGTCCGCAGAATGGCATGGTCATAATAACCAGTTTGTCCCCATCCAAGATCATCTGCCATAAGCAAGACGAAGTTGGTTCTTTTTCCTTCAACAAAAACAGAAATAATGAAGAAAAAGAGTGCATTAAAAAGCTTCTTTTTCATATTATTTTACGATTAGATTCCCTTTCATAATTGTCCAATGCCCTGGAAAACTGCATAGGTATGGGTAAGTTCCCTTTTCCCTGGGTGCTCTGAATCTGAGAAACTCCGACTCTCCTTGCTTAAGCATTTTAGTATGTACAATTATTTTTTTTGAGGAGGGAATGAATTGGCCACTTTCAGCTTCCTTGGGATCAGCTGCCATGAGATTGGCAGCGGTTCCAATTTCCTCAAGCGATCCTGGTTGAACCAGCACAAAATTATGTGGAGTGGCATCGGGATTGAGAAATTCCAGTCGAATGGGCTGGTTTTTTTTTGCCTCGATTCTATCGACGTCGAAAAGCATTTTTTCCTTGATGCAGCTAATTTTGACTTTGAGCAAGTTTCTCTGCCGATCGAATTTGGAATTTTTCTTGGATTCTTCCTCTCGTTGCTCCTTTTGCCTTTGATCTGAGAATATTTTGGCGATTTGGGGATGATTGGTTTCAATTTTTTCAGGATCCCAATATTTACTCATTGGTTCGGACCCAAAGGATGTGCTGATGGCGTATGTCAGATGCTTATTGTGGGGTAATTCCGCTATGCCCTTAAGGATTTCAAAAGCATCCGGAGTCCCAAGGTAACTGCATGCAATTGCAGCCTCAAGTCGAACCAAACCATTGGAGTCTCCAGCGGCTTTTTTGAGCAATATGTCACCATTGTCCGCATGCGAATGCCAATGGCGAAGTTGTCTTGCGGCTGCTGCCCTGGCGTTATGGTTTTCACAGTCCAGGAGTTCTTCGAGAAGTTTCAGGTTGACCAATTCAAGGTTTCGATAAGTCCACATTGCTTCGACTTGGTGATGCCGATAACGGGGATTTTTGTAGTCTAGTTCACTAAGCCACTTTTCGAGAGCGACTTGCACTTTTTGGGAATTCATTTCCCTTATCTCTCTCTTTGCCCAATATCGATAGCGATACTCTCTTCTCTTGAGTAGATCAAGTAATTGATCGATGGATGCTCCACTAATTTTTGGGGCATCAAGGGGTGCGGCGTCTTTAGGAGAGATTCTCCAAATACGTCCTGAGGTTCTGTCTCTTCGCTCATCTCGCAAGGAATATTGAGCATGACCTTTGATGGGATTGTACCAGTCGCAAACGTACATGCTTCCCCTTGGTCCATACCTGAGATCAACTGGGATGAAGCTCAAGTCGGAAGAGAAAATAATGTCCGACAAGTATTCCTCCTCATATCCATATTCATATTCATTCCATTGGAGAAGTTCCACGCGATTCGTCGGCTTGTAGCGAACTTTGACCATCATTCCCTGCATTTCCTCAGGCCAATTGGGGAAGTCGATGAATTCATGCCCGCAAACACCGGAATATGCCTGAAGTCCAGTTGGGCGAGGATGTTGTTTGGGGTAAGGCGGATCGAGAGCATGGTGAGCGGATGCGAAGATCGGATAACTGGCCACATGTTGGCCCCAATCGTCAAAAGTCACCCCCCATGGATTGGTACTTGGATGGGAGCCAAATGCAGTAAGGCGATGTGATTTGGGCTCCCATGCGAACCAACCACTGTTTTGCTGCCTGACGGGTCCATAGGGAGTCTCAACCTGCGAGTGATGAAAAACGGATTCTCTGAAGATGAGGTCTCCGTCCGGAGTCCAGACAAAATCGTGCAGGGCATGGTGAGAGTCCTCGCAACCAAATCCGGTCAGTGAAACTTCCTTGAAATCCGCCTTTCCGTCTCCATTCGTATCCTTAAGAAAGGTCATGTGGGGTTCCTCAGATACATACACTCCACCATTTCCAAATTCAAAGGATAGGGGTATGTGCAGATCATCTGCCCAGACTTTGCATGAATCCGCCTTTCCATTGCCGTCCAGATCCTCCAGAATGACGATCTTGTCATTCGGAGACTGACCCGGATAAACATGAGGATAAGTTGTCGAGCAACTGACCCACAACCTGCCTTTTCCATCCCATCTCATTTGAATGGGACACGCCAGATCTGGGAATTCCTCCTCGCTCGCAAAAAGCGAAACCTCGAACCTTGGATCCACCTGAAAGGCCGCCCTTTCTTCCTTTGGTGTTTTCCATTCGTTGGCACCTCGGCTCTGTGTTGTAACAGGCAGGGGTGGTAGGTTTGAGTCATTTGTAATTAAATCCGACTTTTCGTCTCTAGCCAAGCGATGTATAAGCAGGTCACGGTTTGCGGTCATAAGATCAAAGTTTCGCATCGCTGGCAGAAAATCCAAATATCCGTAACTGCCTCTCCTACCTCCCGAGTAGTAGAAGGAATTCAGTGGTCGGAAACGGTAAAAATGATGCTTGTTCTTTTCGATGACTGCATCTCTTACGGCTTCGTTAATCTCAGGAGCTTCCTTTCCGAAAAGTTTCCTGAAAAGAAAACGGGCAAAAAAATCATAGCCTTTTTGATTTAAGTGACAGCCATTGATTGTAAGCTGGTTTTTGTTTCTATCCATTATCCGCTTCGTTGAATCAAAGGAATTGACGAATCCCACCTTCTGTCTTCGAGCTACTCTTGTCATTGCCTTGACGTAGAGATGAAGTCTTTGATTGTTAAGATCTGAAGCTTTCACGCCTGAGACGTTTTCATTTGCAATGGGTGACACCAAGACAACTTTTGGAGCATTGGAGTTGTTGTAGGATTTTGATTTGAGTTCCGAAAGATAATCTCCGAGTCTGTGCTCGAACGTAAGGAGTCCATCTTTGCCTGAGAAGGACTCATTAAATCCAAAGGCTGCAAGAATCAGATCCGCTTTCATTGCAACCAAATGTTGTTCCGTATCTGCGAAATTGGCGGGTCTTGGTTGCAGGTCGATCTCGTCTGCTGACCAAGCCAAATTTCTAAGGATCAGTTGATGCTTGGGGTGGCTTTGTTGAAGCATGGCTTCAAAATGGCCAAAGTCTCTCATCCGATCAAAGAGAGTGTTTCCCACAAGTGCGATTCTCATTTTCTTTGTCAGCTCAATAGGTAGCTTGGTGATAAGCGGAACCGCTGGCAACGCTCGGGGTGCATCTTCGGCAAACAGGGCAAATTTTTCATAATCTTCTTGTTTGCCAGAAGATGGAAGCCAAGTGATGCAGATCATGCCAAGCAACATTGTTCTTAAAATTTTGAAAAGGGTATGGACCACGGATAGCGGCATTCGCAGAGATGAGTTCCTTAGTTCGAGCATTCAATCAGGAAAGAACGGAACTTGTTTTTTTTCAATCCAAGAAAAAGAATTGATAAAGATTAGAAATGACAACTTTTCTTGTTTCAAAAATCGAGCCTCCCTTGGAATTCGAAAAATCTAGATCCGGCTATTTTCTTCGTATCTATCATTAGGAAAACATTCGATGAAGAAATGAAATCTAAAGGCAAACTTCAAAAATGATTTATTTTGTTTTCCTTCTCAAATGCCCTTTTTGGGCTTTTTGGCCAATTCCTTGGAGTTTACCTTTTGGTCAGAACGAATGGAATGGCATATAAAAACATCTGGAGGGAAATCAGCTCTCTTATCGCCAACGAGGATATATTCTTATCGCCAATTTCCCCGTTTCAGACCCAACATTCAAATTAGTTGGAAAAGAGGGGTTATCCCCGATTAAAATGAATCTTCATTGAAGGGAGTCCATGAGATCAACCGTCTTGTAGATCTGAACAAATGATAACCTTCCTTAAGATGATTTTGTTAAAGACGATCTTCTGAAAATATAAGAACAAAACCCGTCCAAATTACAGATTAATAAGATATACGCTAACAAGAATGCACAAATTTTCACCATGCAATTCGAAGTAAATTAAATAAATGCGACAGAGCCGTTAACAAAGCTTATTGTATCGAAATTCGAACATAATTAGCTTCCCAATGTTGTAGGACTGAAATATCCACGAAGTTTGCTTTGATCTATTCAAAAAAAATGAATCATCCTGATAGAAGTTACAAATTTACACTGAATTCATGTTTTAAAAGGATGCCGGACTTCGTTTCCCAATATTATCGAGCCTTTTTCAGTTTAAGCTTTTTCCCAAGGTGTTGCTGAGGTGAAGAAAAAACGAGTTGATTCCAATGTTGCCAACTTCTCCCCCGATCCGAAAAAGAAGGCTCAAAAAGTTTCTACATTGAGTAATGTAAATAAACCTCCTGAGAGATTTCCCATTCAGGGCAATCGAGCAAGCAAGTTCTCTCGATATGGGTACTCGATTTTCGCAATCATTGTTTTCCTTGGAGGTGTTTATTGCGGAGCCAAGTACCTGCCCTCTCGTCATTTTACTGTTGAGCATGTTAAGAATAAAAAAATTTCCAATATTCGAACATCCATCCCGGCTTCAGCTCCGGAGGATTTTTTTCCCGTTGCAGAGTTCCGCTCTCAGGCTGCTTTGTTAATTGGCTGTCAGAACCAAATCGATCTTATTCCAAAGCTATTTACCGACATTGCAAAAGCTATTGACTTAAAAGTTCCGCTTTTCGGAGTGGTCAGTACAAAAGAGCAGGCATATCGCGGAAGCCAGCTTATCAAAGATCAAGGTCTTCCTCCAGAGGCGATGAGATTCTTAGTGTTGTCTTCCAATACGATTTGGATTCGAGATTATGCCCCGTTCATTTTACGCTATGACAATGATCGTGCCCTGATGGTGGATGCAAAGTACCACACTCGAACCATGAGAGAAAAAAGAAAACAGGATGACTTCATGGGCTTTGAATTATCGCAGGCACTTGGACTTCCCGTCAGGTCCATACCCATCATTTTGGAAGGAGGCAATTTCATAAGCAATGGAGATGGTTTGCTTTTGACTTCTTCGAAGACTCTTGCAGTCAACAAAGAGGGCGAATATACTCACAAACAACTCATTTCGATGTTCCATGACTACTTGGGTGTAGATGGGGTTTTTGCTCTGCATCCTCTGCAAGGTGAACCGAATGGACATCTTGATATGTTTATGACCATGCTTGCTAAGAATCTTGCAGTCATAGCTGAAATAGAACCATCGGTTGATCCTGAGAACAGTCTCATATTAGATGAAACTGCAAAATTTGTTTCTTCCATTACGACTTCTGCGGGACCGATTGTGGTGAAGCGCATCCCAATGCCACCGAAATGGGGAAATAGCTGGCGTTCCTACACCAACGTCATCATGGCGAACGGAGTTTTGTTGATGCCTTCTTACAGTGACGTCGATCCTGTTGTGGAAAATTTGGCGGAGGAAGTATACAGAGCTTCTCTGCCATCTGGCTGGCAAGTCAAAAGAATTAACTGCGATAAACTTGTCGCCCTTCGAGGACAACTGCATTGCATTAGCTATAATATACCAAATTTCATCTCGATCGATGGTTTGTTGGAAAAAGCCATACCTTAGCGTAGATCAAACTATTCGAAAAAGGATTATTTCAGCAATCTTAACTGCTAAATTCTTAGCTTTTTGAATAAACCGAAGTTGAACAGGTTCTCAGTCAAATGATTCTTTGAAAGATGAATGTTTGAAAGTCTTCTATGTTTTTGGAAGGCTACTCCTCCATAATGATGATTTTTCGATAACGATTATTCCATTAATATCTTTCAAAAAAAACAGACCAAAGAAACTATATAATATTCAAATATTGTATGTGAAATCTCCTTTGTAAGTAGAAAGAACCAAGATTTTCGAAATCATTCAAGAATAGGAAATTGTATCTGCATCGTTTGAGACGGAAATGACGAAATAGCTTAGGGATGGAGTTAGATGGAAGACTAAGAACAGAAGCCTCGTTTGGACTTATAACTGTAGCTCCTCTCAGTTTCATTTTTGTTTTTGAATTAGCAGATGCTGACTTTGAAGTCCTTTTAGCGGCTTGGAACCCTATGCTAAAGTGCTTGCATGAGGCAAACAGCGGTGATATGAAACTATTCTTCCTCTATTTTTCACAATGTCAGAATTAAGCGATCTCACCATCAATTTTACACTTCGCGAGGACTCAGGTAGGAATGCTTGCAAACAAATCCGTTCCGCAGGTCGTATTCCTGCTGTTCTTTATGGAAAGGAAATGAACAAATCCTTATCAGTGGATGATAGAGAATTGCGAATGCTCTTAAGAAAAGCCTCCGGTACTACATCTTTGTTCCGTCTGATTGGTGAACAAGGCGAAGATGAACTTGTATTGATCAAGGATATGCAGAAAGATTGTATCAAGGATCGAATTCTTCACTTGGATTTTGTTCAGGTTACCCGTGGAGAAGATCTGCAAACCAAAGTTCCTCTGGCAATAATTGGCGAAGCGGAGGGTGTGAAAACAAGCGGTGGAATCTTGGAAGTTTTAGCTAATGAAGTTGAAATTCGATGCCGCCCCAGTAATTTGCCTTCCGAAATTGAATTGGATATTTCATCTCTTGCCTTAGGAGAAAATCTTCAAATACGAAACTTACCTAATATTCAAGGTATTTCTTACACCGCGCCGGAGGATACGATACTAATCTCTTGTGTGGGGAGCGCCAGTGGTCGTTCTGGAGCAGATGACGATGTCCCAGGTTCTGAAGAGATACAATCGAGCGGAAACTCCTCTTCCATTGGTTCAGAGTCTTCCTAATCGTCATTGCAATCATTTATGATTTGTGGCGGGAATTGCTATTATTGGTCTGGGAAATCCAGGTGTTCGCTATCAAAACACTCGCCACAATTGTGGGTTTTGGCTAATTGATGAGTTGGCTTTGCAAAAAGGTGTGGCTTTCCAGAAAAAAACAAATTTCAGAGCAGAGACTGCTTCCTTTTCCCATAACGACAAAACATGTTTGTTGATAAAACCCATGACATACATGAATGAAAGTGGGAAATTCCTACAAAAACTTCTATTTGATATAAACTGTTTTTCAGACTCGTCCATTCTCATACATGACGACGTCGCAATTTCTCTTGGAGAGCTTAAAATTTCCAAAACCAAAAGTGCCGGAGGTCACAATGGGGTAATGAGTGTAATCGGAGCCATAGGTTCTTCCATCATTCGCTTGAGGATAGGTATCGGAGGTAAACCGCGTTGTTTTCAGACAATGTCGGAATTTGTCTTATCTACTTTTAGTCCTCCTGAAAGAGCTTTGCTTGCTGAAAGAAAAGCTCATTTTTTATGCGCACTTCTTAAGATTGTTGACGAAGGTGTGGATTGCGCCATGAATCACTACAATCAATCCTTAAAAAGAAAACCTCTCCAATGAGCAAAAAAAACTACCTAGCAACCATTGTCTGCGATCCACGCGGAGCTGACGGTTCCACCGATGAAATGATTCCAATGCTTTCTGAAATCATTCGTGAAACGGATGGAGAGGTCACCAAGGTACAAAGCCAAGGTTCTCATGAGTTTTCCTATCCGCAGAAAAAAAACCTGAAGTTAGGGATCTACATTCAGTTTGATATTAAAGGAGATCCACAAATGCCGTCCCGTTTGAAGGAAAAGCTTAAGTTGGAAAAAAAGGTTGATCGTGTACTTATCGAGTGTAGATAAAACCTATCTTAAATGGATTCAGATTTAAATCATGGCATCTTTGAATAGAGTTTTACTGATAGGAAATCTGACTCGAGATCCTGACCTTCGAACAATGTCCAATGGTCGTCCAGTATGTAATTTTGGAATTGCATTGAACCGCAATTACAAGGATTCCGAGGGAAATCGCAAAGAAGAGACCACATTTGTAGACATTGAGTGTTTTGGTCCTAGAGCAGAAGCCGTCGGGCGTTTTTTTTCCAAAGGGAGATCGATTTTCGTAGAGGGTCGACTCAAGCTTGATCAGTGGGAGTCAAAGGTCGGTGAAAAAAGAAGTGCGCTGAAGGTAGTCCTCGATAATTTTGAATTCGTTGATTCAAAACAGGATGGCTCCACCGTCCCACCACAAGCTTATAACAAAAAAACAGAAGAAGGTGCTTCGGCAGAGATTTCGTCTCCAAGCTCCAATACTTCATCGTCTGATTCTCACAGCGATCCTGATTTAGATGAAGACGTGCCTTTTTAACCTCAATACCCAAAATGCTATGCAACAAAAGGAAATTTTACTTATAAAACACGTTGAAAAACTTGGCTCAGAAGGTGATGTAGTGAAAGTTCGCCCTGGATACGCTCGTAATTACTTGATCCCTCGTAATAAAGCCTTGCCTTTGAATTATGCCAATAAAAAGAGACTTGATTCCCTAAAGTTAGCTAGGGTTGCAAGAGAAACTGAGGAATTGCAAGATGCTCAGTCAATGGCTAGTAAACTTGGTGAAACATCCATCGCAGTTGCTGTGAAAACTGGTACTGGGGGAAAATTATTTGGTTCGGTAACGGCTACCCAGATAGTTGAAAAGTTTCAAGAAAAAGGATTCAAGTTGGAAAAGAAGCATTTGGTGAAATTTTCTCCCATAAAGGTACTCGGCCTTACCAAAGTATTGATTAGGCTCCACAAGGAAATAGAGGTTGAAGTTTCCGTGGAGGTGGTCTCCGAGAATCCGATTGAGGAGATCAATTGAAAAATTCCTGAGGAGATACTTACTGCATGCCTGTTTCATCTTCTCTTGCCAAGGATAACAATCTTTCTTCAACAGGCTCCTTAAAAGCAGGTCAATTTTCCTCTCTCAAAGGCACTCCAAGCGATCTTGTAGAAGGCAGGCCGTTGCCTAGTAATCAAGATGCGGAACAAGGTCTTCTTGCGGCCTGTATTCTAGATACGTCCGGAGAGATTTTGGGCCGTTGTTTAGAGCAGTCGATTGGATCTGATCATTTTTATCATCACAAGCACCAGTTGATTTTCGAAGCCCTTTTGGGATTGCATGGGGATAATTTGGAAGCCGATGAAATTGTCTTGGCTGAAAAGCTTTCAACCTTGGGACATCTTGAAAGCATAGGTGGGCAAGAAGCCTTAATTCAGTTGACTTCCAGAATTGATACGACAGCACATGCCACTTACTGGCTTGATATCGTAAAGCAAAAGGCCTTGCTTAGAAAGTGCATATACGTCGCATTTGAGATCATCGATGGGGCTAATCAACTGCAAGGCAGCGTGGATGATTTCTTAGCTGGCATGGAGCAAAGAGTTTGCTCATTGGGCGATGAACAAAAAGTAAGAACTTCAATACCATTTCGCGAACCAATTACCCATGCGATGGAACAGATCCAGAAAATGCTTTCCAGAGAAGAGATGGATGGTTTGCTTACTGGATACAGCGATTTGGATACTTTGACCAATGGTTTCAAGCCGGGAGAGATGATTGTATTGGCTGCCCGCCCATCTGTAGGTAAAACCAGTTTGGCAATGAATATAGTTGAAAACATTGCCTTTTCTCCCAAGTACCTGAATTGTCCTAAAAACATTTTGGTTTTCAGTTTGGAAATGAGTGCGACCTCCTTGGCCATGAGACTGATTTGTGGTCGGGCACGGGTGAACATGAACGATTTGCGTCGTGGGTTCGTACCAAAGAAAAGCGCTGAAAAATTACATGCAATCAGCAGAGAATTTCAGAAAGCCTCTCTTTGGGTTGATGACACAAGCGGATTGAGCATCAATCAAATTCGAGCCAAGGCCAGGAGATTGAAGATGAGAAATAAGCTTCATCTTGTGGTTGTTGACTATCTCCAATTGATTACCGGTGACTCCAGAGCACAATCAAGAGAAAACCAGATTTCCGATATTTCGCGCGGTATGAAGGCAATGGCCAAGGAGTTGGATGTACCGGTCGTCGTCTTAAGCCAGTTGAACAGAGATTCTGAAAAAGAGAGAAGGAATCCACGCTTGTCCGATCTGCGAGAGTCCGGATCGATTGAGCAAGATGCAGATATTGTGATGCTGTTGGGCAAGCATCGAAAGGGTGAAGACATCAGAGAAATGGATCAAGAAGTTGAGGGCGAACCTCAAGAGGAAGATTACGAGCCTATTCAATTGTTTTTGGCTAAGCAGCGGAATGGGCCTACCGGTAGAGTGAATCTTGCATTTCGAAGGAAATATACAAAGTTTGAGAGTATGCAGGGTCAAACCAGATTGCATTAGTTCTAAATGAGATTCTTTCTTAAAGTTTGGTCCCTGTCCTTTCTTTTTTCTGGAATCGCCCTTTTGTGGTCTCAGGCAAACCTTCCTGAAGGCAAAATCATTTCTTCCATCGAAATCGACCTTCAGGGACCCCAAACCTTAGGGAAATCATTTATCCTTCAGAACCTTCAGGTCGAAGCGGGGATTCCCTACAACGAAGTTGCAATCGACAAATCCATTCGGAACCTTATGGCAACAGGGTCTGTGGATGACGTGAAGGTTTTTTTGGACCCAGAAAAATCTTCCGATGATGAAGTGTCGCTAGTCTTCAAAGTTACAGGTAAGGCACGCATAGGAGAGATTGAATTCATAGGAAACGACATGCTCTCGGACTCTACTTTAGAGAAAACCATTTCATCATCAGTCGGCGATTTGCTGGATGCATCACAAATCAAATCTGATGTTCGAAAATTGGAAGAACTTTATCTCGACAAAGGATATTGGAACTCGAGGATGGAAAGCGACGTTAAAGAGAGTGAACTGAAGGGTAAGTCAACTGTGATTTTTAAAATCGTTGAAAATGAGAAACGCAAAATCTCGAAAATTGACTTCATTGGAAATGAAAACCTGTCGAGAAAAAAACTGCTCAAGCAAATGGAAACTTCACCTTGGCGATTTTGGCGATTTTGGTCAAAGCGTTCTCGCTATCGTCCGTCGATTTTGGAAGAAGATTTGATTAATTTGAGGACAGCTTATCGCAATGAAGGTTTTCTTGATGTTCAAATCCCTCAAAGTGGTGTTAAGATCGTACCACGAGGAGAAGGGAAATTGGAGATTTTAATCAATTTGGAGGAGGGAGGAAGATCCTTTTTCGGCAAAACGATTGTCGTGGGAAACGTAATCTTCAGCGATTCTGAGTTGTTAGAGGAAAGCAAGATTAAACAAGCAATGCCCTATTCCCCTACTATGCTTAGTGAGGAGAGAAATCGTTTGCGGAAGAAATATGGCGAAAAGGGATTTTTGGACGCAAGGATTCGTTCTACCCGCACACCAAATCTGAAAACAAAACAAATCGACCTTCGTTTTGATATAAGTGAAAACAGTGAATTTGCCGTAAATAGCGTATTGGTTAGAGGAAACGAAAAGACTAAAACCATTGCAATCATCCGAGAGCTTGCCCTAGCTCCTGGTGAAACATTTGACTTGGTTAGAATGGAGACCAGTGAAGCAAGACTAAGGAACACTCGATTTTTTGAAAAAGTTTCTCTTGATGACGAACCAATTGCTTCGAAGGATCCTGAACTTCAAAATAAAAGAAGGAATCTGATAGTAGACGTCGAGGAAGGTAGAACAGGTCATGTTTCTTTTGGTATGGGATTTAGTACCTTAGAAAGAGCAATGATGTTTGCTGAGTTCAGGCAAGGTAACTTTGATCTATTCAGGTGGAGAAGTCCGCACCGACTTCAAGGAGATGGACAGAAATTCCGTTTGCGTCTAAAGCTTGGTTCGCGAAGCAATGAAGCGCGTCTTGCCTTGGAGGAACCATGGTTTTTGAATAGAAGAATAGCCGCGGGGATTGAACTTTTTCGTGAAAAGTCAGATTACTTCAGTTCTTTTTATGATGAAATGCGCGTTGGTTTCGAAGTTTATTTCAGAAAACGAATTTTCGAATTGGTAGAGGGTCGAGTCTTTTATCGGTTCGAGGATGTTTTGATTGATGACGTTATTGCCAGTGCTCCCGCATTCATAAAGGAAGAGGACTTGGGAATATCGAAACTGGGATTTACCTTGAGTCGTGATACTCGTGACAGCATTTTGTTTCCCTCGGAGGGAAGCATTGTTTCATTGAGGAAGGAGTTTGCAGGGGGAATCTTTGGTGGCGATGCCGAATACGGTAGGCTAGAACTGCAGGGAGCGCAGTTCTACAGTACTTTCGAAAGTTTGGATCAAGTTTTCTCTTTCACTGGAAGAACCGGTACCCTTGGCAGGTTTGATGGTAAGGACGCCGATGTTCCTTTTTTCGACAAGTTTTTCCTTGGTGGCCCCTATAATTTAAGAGGATGGGATTATCGAGAAGCCGGGCCACGAATCGGCGACGAACCCGTAGGTGGAAATTCCTATTCTTATCTTGGATTAGAGTATACCTTCAAATTAGCAGACCCACTGAGAATTGCATTTTTCTACGATGGCGGGTTCCTTAGATCTGGTGACTTTAAGTTCACTCCCGGAGATATGTTTGAAGATTGGCACGATAATTGGGGCTTGGGTGCCTCTGTAATGGTTATGGGAATGCCTCTTCGACTCGATTTAGGTTTTCCGATAAGTGATCCGTCTGACACCGGGTCCTCTACTCAATTTCACTTCTCGGGTGGCTCAAGATTTTAATCCACTCTCAATATTCTAAATTATTCTAAAAATGATCCAACGAATTATGGTTTCGCTTACCTTACTCATTTCGCCGATGGCAGTTGCACAAAAAGTTGCGGTTGTCGACGTTCAGGAAGTTTTTGACGAGTATAAAAAAGTCAAGGACGCTCGCGAAAGGTTGGAAAAATCCAAAAAGATAGCACAGGAAGAACTTGAGATTTTTAGAGACGAATTAAAAAAAATCGTTGATGAGCTCAAGTTATTGGAGGAAAAATTGAAAAATCCAAACATTGAGAGCTCCGCTCTGAAGTCCAAATACCAAGAGATGGTTAAAAAAGCCAAGGAGAAACAAGAGGACATGATTGCATACGACAAAAGAGCTAAGGCAACGATTGGTCAAAGACAGAGAAATTTGTTGATGGAACACTTGGAAGACATCCGGTCAGCCATAGGGAAAGTTGCTGCTGCAAAAGGTCTTGATATGATTTTGAATTCTTCGGAAACTCAGCTTGCAGTTTTTTATGCCGATGGTGATTTTGATGTGACCAAGGAAGTCATCGCTACGGTAAATGCATCATTGTGATTATCTGATTTCTTGAGGATTAGGTTTGTCGAATAGCCGGATATAAATGATTCAAGCGATAAGTTTGTCGGAAATTTTAAAGTTATTTCCCGATTCTCGAAGAGAGGGAACAACATGCTTTACAGAAATTAGAGGGATTGCTTCGCTGGATGCTTCAAAACCTGGTGATTTATCTTTTTTGGGGAACCTTAAATACCGATTGCAAGTAAAAGATTCGAAAGCATCCGTTATATTTTTACCGGAAAATTATACCGGATTGCCACATAATGATCAACTTTTCATTTACATGCATGATCCGTCCGTTGGAATAACCGAAATCTGTAAATTAATAGAAAAAAAACACAAAGCTTCATTGAATGATGGAGTCCATCCTAGAGCATTCGTTGATGAGACTGCCAAGATTCCACCCTCTGTTTCGGTTGGTCCATTTAGTTTTGTTGATGAAAATGTCGAGATTGGCGCAGAATCTATCATTGAATCTCATTGTCACATCGGAAAAAACGTTAAAATTGGGAAAAGATGCAGAGTGTATCCTGGAGTCAAGATTCTTGCTTTTTGTGAATTAATGGATGGAGTCGTTCTTAACGCAGGTGCGGTGATCGGTTCAGAAGGATTTGGGTTTAACCAAGTGGGAGAGGCTCATAATAAGATTCCTCATCTGGGAAAGGTTGTTATTGAAAATGACGTCGAAATTGGAGCGAATGCTTGTGTGGATAGAGCAAGATTTGAAGAGACTAGAATAGGGGAGATGACAAAAATTGATAATCTGGTGCAAATTGGCCATAATGTGAAAATTGGCAAAGGATGTCTGATTGTAGCTCAAGTGGGGATTTCGGGTAGCGTAACCATGGAAGACAATGTCGTTGTTGGAGGACAAGCTGGCTTTTCCGGACATATAAGAGTGGGCAAGAATTCTAAAATAGCAGGACAGGCAGGAATAACAAAAAACGTTGAACCAGGTGCGTACTTAAAAGGAAATCCAGCTATTCCGGTTCAGTTGGCGCACAGAATTTCAATTTTACAAAGGAAACTTCCTGAATTATTTGATAGGTTTTCTCATATTGAGGAAAGAATGTAGATTACATATATGCAAAACGGCTCGCATCTGAAGATCTTCAGTGGGAATTCAAATAAACCCCTTGCTCAAGAAATTTCCGATTATTTAGGTGTTTCATTGGGCGATGCCCTGGTTACTTCCTTTCCGGACAATGAAAGTTTTGTGCGTTTTAACGAAAATATCAGAGGAACTGATGTTTTTCTAATCCAGTCCACTTCTTCACCTGCAAATCATAATGTCATGGAACTCCTTATTATGATTGATGCTGCAAAGAGAGCCTCAGCTGCTCGTGTAACTGCGGTTCTTCCTTTCTTTGGATATGCTCGACAAGATCGCAAAGATCAGCCAAGGGTTCCGATCACTTCAAAATTAGTAGCCAATTTGTTGGTTGCGGCAGGCGTTAATCGAGTATTAACGATGGATTTGCATGCTCAGCAAATACAAGGCTTTTTTGATATTCCTGTAGACCATCTTTATGCGTCTCCAGTTTTCTTTAAAGACTTAAGTACAAGAAATACAGAGAATATGACCATTTTCTCGCCTGACGTAGGAGGGATGAAGATGGCAAATGCTTATGCTGAAGTTCTGGGCTGTCCGTTGGGTTTTGTTGCGAAGCGGAGAACATGTGCGACAACAGTAGAAGCTATGAACTTAGTAGGGGAAGTTCAAGATAGGGAAATTCTTCTGGTGGACGACATGACTGAAACTGCCGGCACCTTAACTGCGGCGGCATCTTTGCTTAAGGAAAGGGGGGCAAGTAAAGTGAGTGCTATTGTTAGTCACTGTGTTCTTAATGACACGGGCAGGGAGCGTCTCAGGCAAGGAATGCTTGATGAGTTAATTACAACCAACTCAGTAGCTATGGAGAATCATGATCTTCCCATCAGGCAGTTAAGTGTAGCAAATCTTTTGGGAGAGGCGATAAAGCGTACTCACACGGACAGTAGTATTTCAACTTTGTTTCAAATAAAAGGCTTTTAAGTTAGACCAACTCAGGAGTGAAATTTAGACAAAGCAGTGATTTTCAAACGCTTTTGGTATCATGATGATTTCTGCTCCACTAAGGACTTTTTTGCTCTTAATACTTTTTCTTTCGAATGCAAAAATCGGATTTGCCGATGAATTCACACTCAAAACAGATGAAACAGATTTGGATAGAGAAAAAAACTCTCCTCTTCAAAGCTACTCGCCTTTTTTAGAAAAATCAACTCCTGCAGTTGTTTCGGTTACAACTCAACAAGTAGTCAGAACTCTTTACCCAGGAGTTGGGAATCCATTGGAAGATTTTCTTCGTCGATATTATGGTCTACCCCGCTTGAATGAACCCAGAGTCAAAGAGGAAATGGTTCCGTCAGGTATTGGTTCTGGTGTAATTGTTTCACCTGAAGGTTATGTTGTGACAAATGCTCATGTGATCACTGATCCAAGAACTGGCCAACCAGTTGAAGAAGTGATTGTTCAACTTTCAGAAAAAAAAGAATTTAAGGCGAAGATAGTTGGTTATGATCGATCAACCGACGTAGCGGTTCTCAAGATTGATTCAGCAAATTCTTTGCCACATGTTGTTCTTGCCAACAGTGACTTTCTTAAAGTTGGGGATATCGTCTTTGCTGCAGGAAATCCTTTAGGAATTGGTAAGACTGTCACAATGGGGATTGTTTCAGCAATCGGCCGTTCGGAACTCCAGGTTTTGGGTGATCAGGGCTCTTACGAAAATTTCATACAGACAGATGCGTCAATAAACCGTGGCAATTCCGGAGGAGCTTTGCTCGATGCCAAAGGTAGGCTTATCGGAATTAACACAGCAATCATTTCACAAACCGGAGGCAGCGTTGGCATTGGTTTGGCAATTCCTGTAAATATAGTCAGGAAGGTACTAGTTGATTTTGTAAGAGGAGGTGAATTACGGAGAGGTTTTCTTGGAGTTCAACTTAATCCAAACTCTACTTCCAACATTGGTGTGCTTGTTGAAGGAGTCATTCCTAACAGTGCTGCAGAAAAGGCAGGTTTCGAAGGTGGCGACCTCATCCTTTCCGTTGGTGATGAAAAAGTCGATTCCATGAACAAATTAAGATTAGCAATTTCTCAAACCTCCCCTGGAACTAGAATTCCCATAGAAATCATGAGGAATATGAAAAAACAAATTCTTTACGTCACCTTGGAGTTATTCGGACAATCGGAATCCACTCCTATTCCAGGGGTCAAATTGGAACCCTTGAGTCCGCAAATCCGTCAATCACTTGAGATTGCTTCACAAGTGAGAGGAGTGGTCGTGTCTGAATCATCCGGCAACGCAGAGACTTTCAAGAAGGGGGTTGTAATCGTTGAAATCAATGGCTTCCAAGTAGATACTGTTTCTGAAGTAAGTGCCCGTTTGAAGAAAGGTATCAACCGCATTTACGTATGGTATAGAGGTAAATACCGATTTTTAGCCTATCGTGTACCTTAACTGCTTTCAAAGTTTTATCTTGATGGTTTCAACTACCTGGTTTCACAGCTGGTATACTCGCCAGTTCTTTGGGTAGTTGCTCAATGGAATAGGTAGGAAATTGCATCTTGAGCAGAGGCTCAAATGGGAATCCGAAATCAAGTTCTTCCGTGCTTCGGTCAACAAGGCTTGTTACGCCGGCAAGAATGCATTCATGGTTTGTGATTATTTCAATTGCTTCCATGACCCGTCCCCCTTTGGTAACGACATCTTCAACAAGAAGAACACGATCACTCGAATTCAAAGAAAAATTTCTTCTTAAGGCAAGACGGTCATCAATTTTCTCAAGAAAGATGAAACGAGCATGTGCTTGTCTTGCCACTTCTTGACCAATCACCAATCCTCCCATGGCAGGAGAGACCACCGTGTTGAAGTTTTCGAATGAAACTTTCAAGAGTAAAAGCTCAGCCAATCTCGAAACCTTATCCATATGCTGACAAACTTGAGCACACTGAAAAAAACGACCGCTTCGCAAACCAGAGCGTAATATAAAATGCCCTTTTAGCAATGCGTTGGTTTCTTCAAAGATTGAAGTGACCTCCTTTTCAATTTGATTCATAAAATCCGACTTTTTTTTACTAATTTCAACTTGGCAACCAAAAATGTTTGCACCGTGTGAAATGTTTTTTTTGATAAATAGCGTCAGCTTTATAAAAATCAAAAGAGAAAAATTCTTCTTTCGGATGAAAAATTAGATGAAATTTTATAATGAAAT